>JBHYDF010000204.1:0-15788 GCA_051861145.1 Nostocaceae cyanobacterium | reverse complement strand
ATTCCCAATTCCCAATTCCCAATTCCCAATTCCCAATTCCCAATTCCCAATGCCCAATGCCCAATGCCCACTTCCCACTCCCCACTCCCCATTTCTGGACTTCTCAAGAAGAATACGAAGCAGCGGTAAACCGCGCTAAAAAATATATTCAGGCTGGAGATATTTTTCAGGCGAATCTTTCGTTACGGTTTGAAGCCCAAACTTATGCTTCTGGTTGGGAAATATATCGCGCTTTACAGCAGATAAATCCTTCTCCTTTTGCCTGTTATTGGCAAACACCTTGGGGAGAAGTTATTAGCTGTTCGCCAGAAAGGTTGGTACTTTTGCAAAATCAACAAGCTCAAACTAGACCGATCGCCGGAACGCGATCGCGTGGGATCACTCCCGAACAAGACCAAAAACTAGCACAAGAGTTACTCAACAATACCAAAGAACGCGCCGAACACATTATGCTAGTGGACTTAGAGCGTAATGATTTAGGGCGGGTATGTCAATGGGGAACCGTGAATGTTGATGAATTGCTGACAATTGAGCGATATAGTCACGTTATGCATCTTGTCAGTAATATAAAAGGTACTTTAAGATGCGACAAGAACGCGGTTGATTTGATTCGCACCATGTTCCCAGGCGGCACTATCACAGGTTGCCCTAAAGTTCGCTGCATGGAAATCATTGAAGAACTAGAACCTGTACGGCGCAGTCTGTTCTATGGTTCCTGCGGCTATCTAGATTGGCGGGGTAACTTAGACTTAAATATCTTGATCCGCACGTTGCTACTTGCTCCCTCTCCACTTAACACCGTTTGGGGACAAGTTGGAGCAGGAATTGTAGCAGATAGCGATCCAGAGAGAGAATGGCATGAATCTCTGCACAAAGCCCAAGCACAACTCAAGGCACTAGCAACGGTTCTGCATCAGGCGTCCGCATTCTAAGTATAAATTCGCTTGTCCTCAATGAGTGGGTTCATCACTCTTGACTATTGGCTCTTAACTGTTGACTATTAACTATGAACTTATGACTTCTGACAAAATCGAATGATGCGACTGGGAAATAAAATCATTTGCATTATGGGCAATATACTTATTGCACCACTTGGGAAACTCAAGATTCCTATCCTTCTGTAGAGGCGAAGCATTTGGGAAGAAATCTTGTCATCAAACCGATAAACTGTTGCCCAAATGCTTCGCCCCTACCACCAACACTGTTTGTGAATTAGTGAAACAAAACAGGGGTAGTTGTGGCAGCATGGGTAGAGAGGAGACGAAAGAACGAAATCAACACATAGAATCACTGCGTTGTTTTTCCTGGTATTGTAGCAAGTGGCGTGAAGAGTGAATAAATTCTTCTTTCGTGTTGTTTCCTCTTTGTGTCCCCACCTCTTGCACTAAATGGCAGATAATTGACTTATGACGGCAATTATGCTTATTGCTACTGCCATCTTCATAGCCTGTTGCCCACTAAATCAACTTCTTTACCACGCTGTTTCGGCATAAATTGGCTTGTTTCGCATATTGAGCAAATATTCAAGCTCAATGAAACTATCAATCTCACCTATCTTGGCACTGCTCAACCGCAAAAACATAATATTTATTTTACCTTCAAGTATTAAATGAACCCAGAAAGCGCAGAAACTTACTTAAATCATCCTACTTGGGGTTTGCTCTACAGGATTTGTATGGTGGATGAACATCAAGAACTATTTACTACACTGTATGCTCAACGTTTATTTTTTTTGGTAACAAATGATGCTAAGGGTTTCAAGTTTCAACCGATAGGACGTACAGAGGCGAGAATGTTGCTAGAAAATCGTTTGCGTAGCCTCCGTCGTACCGGACATGCTCAAGAGTACGATCAGCTTCAGAGTATTTTCCAACGCACCTTCCAATGAGCAGTTCGATACACGAACGTATTGCGAATGTACGCGCCAACCTACCAACTTCAGTTCGGTTAATAGCTGTCACTAAGCAAGTATCAACTGATGTCATGCGCGCTGCGTACGCCGCCGGAATTCGGGATTTTGGCGAAAATCGCATCCAAGAAGCGATCGCCAAACAAGCCGAGTTACAAAACTTAACTGATATCACTTGGCACTTCATCGGACATTTACAAAGCAATAAAGCCAAAAAAGCCTTAGAAAACTTCACTTGGATTCATTCTGTAGACAACTTAAAGCTTGCACAGCGCCTGAACGAATTAGCGCAACAGCTTGGAGTTAGTCCTTATGTGTGTCTGCAAGTCAAAATTCTCCCCGATCCCAACAAGTCGGGTTGGAATGTACCCCAACTCTTAGCGGACTTGCCAGCACTTAATCAATGCAAAAATTTACAAATTCAAGGTTTGATGACAATTCCTCCATTCGGATTGAGTGATTCAGAATGTTTAGATGTATTTCATCGTACACGTGAATTAGCCAAAGAAATCCATGAACAAAACTGGCCTCACATTCAAATGCAGCATCTGTCAATGGGAATGTCAGGTGACTACGAATTGGCAGTACAAGCAGGTGCAACTATGATACGCTTGGGAACAATTTTATTTGGAGAGCGCCCCACGTAGATATTATTTTGGATTTTTGATTTTAGATTTTGGATTGTAGAAACCTTGCCAATTGGCGGTTTCTGCAATCCATTTGTCGTAAATCTTGTTCCAAATAGCATCAACTTTAACAAATTTAAGTTATTTCTTCATATAGATGCACCGGATAGGGAAAATGTTTCTGGAATATATAAATATTTTTCTTTAAAAAAAGCTTATTTGAAATTTGTGCGTACGCGAACTAAGGCAAAAAATTTCTCAAACACTGTGGCTAGCTTAGTGACAAAAGATATAGTATTTACAAAAGCGAAGACAAACAAAATTTGGGGTGCGAGCAACTTTCCATAAAGAAATTGTTAAGTTATAATCTTGACTCAATTGCTGTGTATAACTTGGACACAGACGTTCTAGGGAGCGTCTGTTAATCAGCAACGAATGTAGTAAAGACTACAAGCATCCATAATTATTGCTAAGCTTTCCGCCTTTGAATGGGTATAAGTTGGCTACATTGATGTGTAGCCACTACCATGTACATGATTTGCACCAGGAGCGTATGTTATGAACAATATTTTCTCCAAATTGAGAGATTTTGTAGGTTTAAATGAGCAAGTAGAATACGAGTATTACGAAGAAGAACCGGATGCAGAAGCCTACCAAAATCTGTATCAAGAACAAAATCCTCCTCAACCAGTAGCACAAGAAGTTCCTCCTCAAAATCGACGCTGGCGCGAACCCATGCCTACAATGAATTCAGATGTAGCAACGGGATCAAAGCCGATGAGTAATGTTATTGGTATGCCAGGGGCAATTAACGGCATTTCTGAAGTTCTAGTTCTTGAACCACGTACCTTTGAAGAAATGCCGCAAGCAATTCAAGCGTTGCGAGAGCGCAAGTCTGTAGTATTAAACTTGACCATCATGGACCCAGACCAAGCACAACGGGCAGTTGATTTTGTTGCTGGTGGTACTTATGCTCTTGATGGACACCAAGAACGTATCGGCGAAAGTATATTTTTGTTTACACCCAGTTGCGTGCAAGTTAGCACCCAAGGCGGAGTACTCCACGAAGTACCCCAACCGCCATTGCGTACTCAACGTACCACAAATACAACTACAACTACAACCAATCCGGCTTGGGGAAATGAACCTAACCGCATGGCACAATAAATATAGGATTTTAGATTTTAGATTTTGGATTTTAGATTTTGGGTTAAATCTAAAATCTAAAATCCAAAATCCAAAATGTTGTAGGGGTATGTTGATTTGTCTGTAAAACTTGGTTTAATTGGTGGCGGGGTAATGGGAGAAGCTTTATTATCCCGCCTTCTTGCTCGAGGAGTATATCAAACCTCAGAAGTTATAGTCAGCGAACCGCAACCTGCACGCCAAGCTTTTTTAATGCAGCAATACAGCGTGGAAGTGACTGCTGATAACCGCCTGGCTTTTACTCAAGCAACAGAAGTTGTTTGTTTGGCTGTGAAGCCGCAGGTATTTAGCGCGATCGCTCAAGAATTAGCAGATGTCATAGATCATGCAAAACAATACTCGCCGCTAGTAATTTCGGTTTTGGCGGGTGTAACCTTAAGTCATTTAGAAGCAGCTTTTCCCCAACTGCCAGTTATCCGAGTAATGCCCAATACTCCAGCCACAGTAGGCGCGGGAATGACTGCCATCACTTTAGGTGCTTATACTTATAAAAATCACTTAGAAATAGCACGACAATTGTTTTCAGCAGTTGGGGAAGTAGTAGAAGTTCCCGAAACATTGATGGATGCAGTGACGGGATTATCGGGTAGTGGTCCGGCTTACGTAGCTATGATGATAGAAGCACTTGCCGATGGTGGAGTAGCAGCAGGTTTACCGAGAGCGATCGCCAATCAACTCGCCTTGCAAACTGTACTAGGAACAGCACAGTTATTACATGAAACCAAACTCCACCCCGCAGAACTCAAAGACCGCGTTACCAGTCCCGGCGGAACAACAATTGCTGGTGTAGCGCAGTTAGAAAAAGCAGCATTTCGTTCAGCTTTAATTGAAGCAGTCAAAGCCGCCACCCTTCGTTCTCATGAGTTGGGGAAGTAGGGAATGGGGCATTGGGCATTGGGCATTGGGCATTGGGCATGGGGAAAATTCCAATGACTATTGACTATTGACTAATGACTAATGACTAACAATAGCAAATGATATACTTTTGAGTCTAATGATACCTATTGAGGAATGATTTGTATAAGCTAATGATTAATCCATCCCTCTTAGGGATTGAAATAAGATAGTAAACAGTCTGGTTGCAATTGTGATTGAGTGAATTATTCTGCCCTCTCTCCAGAACTTGACCCCAGTTCTATTTTTCCTTTTGAACTGGATGAATTCCAGCTAGATGCGATCGCTTCTCTAAATGCTGGACGTTCCGTTGTTGTCTGTGCGCCCACTGGTTCGGGCAAAACTTTGGTGGGGGAATACGCCATCTATCGCGCCCTTGCGCGAGGCAAGCGAGTATTCTATACTACTCCCCTCAAAGCTCTCTCAAATCAAAAATTACGCGACTTTCGTGAACAATTCGGCTTTGAGCAAGTCGGGTTGTTAACCGGAGATGCTTCCATTAACCGGGATGCACCAATTTTGGTGATGACTACAGAAATTTTCCGGAATATGCTCTATGGTACACCCATCGGGCAAGTCGGTATCTCTTTGGTAGATGTAGAAGCGGTGGTACTGGATGAGTGCCACTATATGAACGATCGCCAACGAGGAACGGTTTGGGAAGAATCTATTATCTATTGTCCCCGTGAAATTCAACTAGCAGCCCTGTCAGCAACGGTTGCTAACAGCGCTCAACTCACCGACTGGCTCAACCAAGTTCACGGCCCTACTGACCTCATTTACTCAGATTATCGTCCAGTTCCCTTGGAATTTCATTTTGGCTATCCCAAGGGGGTATTTCCGCTGCTAAATGAGGACAAAACCCATATTAACCCCCGCCTGCTCAAAAGGAGTAGAAGGAAAGATTCTGATAAGGGTAAAGGCAATCGTAGACCGGAAGCTCCTAATATCAATTTTATCCTGAGCATTTTACAAGAACGGGATATGCTGCCAGCGATTTACTTTATCTTCAGCCGTCGGGGTTGTGATAAAGCGGTGGCAGAAGTGGGTGATATGTGGTTAGTAAACCAGGAAGAGGCGCAGCAGTTGCGGCGGCAAATTGACGAATTTTTAACCCGCAACCCAGATGCAGGACGTTCAGGACATATTGCACCTCTGTACCGAGGTATAGCCGCGCACCATGCAGGAATATTACCTGCGTGGAAAGTACTAGTAGAAGAGTTATTTCAGCAGGGACTAATTAAAGTCGTATTTGCGACTGAGACTCTCGCGGCGGGTATTAATATGCCTGCCCGAACAACGGTGATTTCCAGCATTTCCAAACGTACCGACACCGGACACCGGATGTTGACAGCTTCTGAATTTCTGCAAATGGCAGGAAGGGCCGGACGTCGGGGTATGGATGAAGTTGGCCATGTGGTAACGCTGCAAACTCCTTTTGAAGGAGCAGAACATGCAGCAGCTTTGGCAGTTAAGAAACCCGATCCGCTAGTTAGCCATTTTACGCCCAGTTACGGCATGGTTCTAAACTTGCTGCAAATACATACCCTCGAAGAGGCGAGAGAATTGGTAGAACGCAGCTTTGGGCAGTATTTGGCGAATTTACATTTACGACCGAGACAAGAGCATATTGCCGAACTGCAAGCAGAATTAGCCCAAATACAAGAGCAAATTGCTGCCGTTGAGGATAATGAGCTTGCTAACTATGAGAAATTGCGGCAACGCCTGAAAGTTGAACAAAAGTTATTGAAAACACTGCAAGAACAAGCACAGGAAGCGCGGCATGAAGAATTGGTGATGATGCTAACCTTTGCTGTATCCGGAACATTACTTGGACTAAAAGGTAAAAATATTACAGTATCTTCGCCTGTAACCGCAGTGTTAGTTGGTAAAACTCAAGGTTCCGGTCATTCTCCTTATTTGGTATGCTTGGGACGAGATAACCGTTGGTATGTGGCGACGACGGCTGATGTAGTTGATTTATACGCAGAATTGCCGCGCCTTGATGTACCTGCGAGTTTGCTACCACCTGCCGAAATGCCCTTGAAACCGGGACAGTCGCGCCGTGGTAATGAGGAGGCTGGTGCGATCGCTCAACAGATCCCCGAACCGGAGGAATCTATACGTATGCCTCCCGAAGTTACAGAACAACTCCGGCGCGTTGCAGCTTTGCAAGAACAATTAGAATCTCACCCCTTGCATCAAGCAGGTAATGCCGCTAGTATTTTCAAACGTAAAGCTCGTGCCGTTGAACTAGAAGAACAAATTCAAGAATTGCAAGCACAGGTAGAGCAGCAATCCCAGCGTCATTGGGAAGAGTTTCTCAATCTGCTGCAAATTTTGCAGTATTTTGAATGTTTAGATAATCTAGTACCAACGCAATTAGGGCAAATAGCCGCATCGATTCGGGGTGAAAATGAGTTGTGGTTGGGTTTAGCACTTGCTAGTGGCGAATTAAACAATCTTGATCCGCATTATTTAGCAGCAGCCGCCGCCGCTTTAGTTATAGAAACTCCGCGCCCAGACAGCAAGGTGCGCTTTGATGTCAGTAATGAAGTGGCAGAAACCTTAGCGAAATTGCGGGGAATTCGCCGCAAGATGTTTCAAATGCAACGCCGGTATAACGTGGCTTTCCCCATTTGGTTGGAGTTTGAGTTAATTGCCTTAGTAGAACAATGGGCGCTAGGCATGGATTGGGTCGAACTCTGCGATAATACCAGTTTGGATGAGGGTGATGTTGTAAGAATTTTGCGTCGGACGTTAGATTTATTATCGCAAATTCCCCACGTGCCGCATTTATCGGAATCCTTACAGCGCAATGCTTATCGCGCTATGCAGCTGATTGATAGGTTCCCGGTGAATGAGGTAGTCGAATAGTTAAAGTTGTTGGTTGGTAGTTGGTGGTTGTTGGGCAATCAGCAAGGGACTTCGGGCAACAATACTTGGAGGGTTTTGGGGTAAAGGGGAAAGGGAAAAGGGATAAAATAAGCAATTTAACCCCTTTCCCTTTAACCTTTTACCTTTAACCGAGCAGTATTGCTTCGGGCAATGGATAATGGGTAACGAACGGGTATCGGTAAGAAAATTAAGTCCCAATACCCAATAACAAACAACCACCAACAAACAACAGACAACAATATATACAATTTGTAAGCATTTTTTAATTACTTAACTGTGTTGGAAATGAATAATAGGACTAGAATTTATTCATGCACTGATGTCGAATTTTAAGGTGTGTCAAGCTAGCTCTTGACGAGGGGAAATCTCTGCTTTTTTCTTTTCTTTTTTTGCTAAATTATATAATTGTAAAAATCTTTAAGGGCAGATGGATTGCGAAAACAGGCTATGACCAAGGTTTTTACAATCCAAAATCTAAAATCCAAAATCCAAAATAGTAAGAGGTCATTTATAAAGAAAATCTGATCCCCCCAACCCCCCTTAAAAAGGGGGGCTAGTAATTATTTCTCCCCCCTTTTTAAGGGGGGATTAAGGGGGGATCTAGGATGAAACTAAGGTTTAGAGGCTTAATATTTACTTTATAAATGGTCTCTAAGAGGTGGACATTACTGCCCACCCATTACCTAACTATTACTTCTGCACTTGTTGAATGAGGGCTTGTGTTTGTAGTCAGCTTTGCATAAATTCGTAGCGTTTTTAAACGCAGAGGGGAGGCAGCGCGTTGCGGTGAGACCAGCGCTGTAGGCGGGTTTCCCGCCGTAGGCGACTGGCGAACCCGAAGGGGGGTTCCCCCCGTTGTAGCGACTGCCGTCACGCAGAGTAAACGCGGAGGAACGCAGAGTATTTGGGGTTTTATTTGTTACTTTTTTTTATGCAATATGTATTTAGGTTATTACTTTTTCAATACTACTTGAAAGGAATTTAAATATCCCTGAATGGTTTTAGATAAAGTCTTTTGCTGCTTTTTCGTGGTGACAGCCATAACTTGATACAAGCGTCCTTCAGCAAAATACATCCGGTTTTTAGTGATTTTCCCACCAGCATTTATATACTCGATTTCTTTACCGGGATGACCGTTGGTACTGCGAATATTTCTTTGTCTAATTAAATTACTTTGCGTAGTTTTTAATGCCATATATTGGGCATTATTGAGTATAACTTGGGGATTTGCCAATTGACCGTAACTATAGGGAAATTCATTATATGTGACTATATATGCTACTTCTTGATTAGCAGGTTGACCGATAAATATTTGTAAATTAATTTCTCCCATGTAGGTTTTTTGGGTTTGGGTTGTGTTTTTTGGTATCCCTGGCATTAGGATAGTGAAGCTACCATCTGGGGCAGTAAACAGCTTCCATTGTGGCTGGATTGGTTGAGATACAGTTGTTTTTTTTACTTGCGGAACGGAATGTTTTTTAGGTGGACGCGCCTCTACTGTTGTTAATCCACTACAAATTAAAGTAGTAGCGATTAAGGGCAACAAAACTTTTTTTGTCATAATTTTTGCTTTTGTAGGTGTTGATATTGCGTGTGTTGATTGTTTGTTATAACCTAACGACAAGCAAATCACCACCAGTAGGAATGTGTAGGGGCGCTTGGGCTAGGGGCGCTTGGACTAGGGACTAGGGGCGCTTGGACTAGGGATTAGAGACTAGGGATTAGGGACTAGGAATAGGGATTTAAGAAAGATAATTCTTAGCACACTAGCCTCTAACCCCTAACCCAAGCGCCCCTAACTCCTAGCCCCTAGCCCAAGCGCCCCTAATCTCTACAACCTAGAAGCATACATCGCAGCACCAATCAATCCTACTTGTTGATTGAGTACAACGTGTACGGGTATTTCTTCTAAAATGGGTCGCATTCTGCCTTTGTAGGTGAAATTTAAGATGAAGTCCCCATTTATGATTAAAGGCAAAATTTTTGGAGCAATCCCACCAGCAACATACAATCCGCCGTAGGGTAGAAGTTTGAGGGCAAGATTTCCCGCTTCTGCACCGTAGGCTTCTACAAAGAATTGCATTGTGTCTTCTGAAATACGATCGCTTTCTTGCACCGCAGCTGTACCAATCGCTGCACCTGGATCGACGCTTTTTTCTTGTCTTCCGGCTTCTTTTTCCCAGGTTCTGACTATTTTGGCGATATCTGGTGATTCGTCGCTAATTTGGCGATCGCGCATAAATTGGTAAATTGAGACTATTCCTAAACCGGAAACTACTCTTTCTACAGAAACACGCTGGATATCATGTTTATCCAATAGATATCTCAACAACTGAAACTCTAACTCAGTACGGGGGGCAAAATCAGCGTGTCCACCTTCGGAGGGGAAAGCTTGATAAAAGTCTCCCTGCTTAATTAAAAATCCTTGTCCTAAGCCAGTACCAGCACCAATAATGGCAATGGGTGCTTCTGGGTTGCATTTGCCAACTTGCAAAGTGTGCAAGTCGTCTTTTTCTAAACCCAAAATCCCATAAGCAACAGCGGCAAAGTCATTAATTAAAGATACAGTAGCAATATTGAGTTGTTTTTGCAGGCGATCGCCATCCAAAAACCAAGCCAAGTTAGTTAGCTTAGCAGAGTTATTAACCACAGGCCCAGCGATCGCAAAACAAGCTTTTTGGGGTGTGGGTGTTTTAGCTTTTGTTAAAAATTGCTGTACGATTGGCACCAAGTCGGGAAAATCACCACTGCGGTAACGTTCTTCGTAAATTGTACGTAAAAGAGGCTTTTCTGATGCCTCCACCAGCCGCAGAATGGTTTTTGTACCGCCGATGTCTCCTGCTAATAGTAATGTCATAGCGATTTTGGATTGGAATTGCTAGTTGTTAATGGTTAATGGTTCATAGTTCATGGTTCATGGTTCATAGTTCATGGTTAATGGTTCATAGTTCATGTTTCATACCTATTAACCATTAACCATTAACCATTAACCATTAACCATTAACCATTATTAAATTCACTCTAGTTCACCCGCGATCGCCTGATTCATATTTTGTTCAGCAACACCCATTTTTGGATTTCCTCACATAGTTTTAAACGCAGAGGGGCGCAGAGTACGCGCGGAGGAACGCAGATTTAAGTATAATTAATAACTTACAACACTTCCTACTTAGTAAACATGAGCCTGTCTATAAAGAATTTGCCGTAAGTGCGATACGCCTCAAAACAACATTGTACAAATTCGTAACGAATTAAATTCAGAAAAACTCTGCGTTCCTCTGCGCTTCCCTCCGCTACCTGGTGCGTTTAAAACACTACTTTTCTTACGCAAAGCTGTACTTAGTTAGGATATTTGTCAAATTTTAGTTAGATTAGCGTAATTTCCGGGAAATATAAATCCATCAACATAAAGGTAAAGTAAAGCACTGATGGATGAATATGAGCAACTGTTGCATCCTTCTGTGGAACAGTTGGTTACGGAAATTGTAGCGATGAATCACGCTTGGAAAGCAGCGCGTGAATTATTTGGAGAAGATTCACCCCTAGCGACTTCATCAAAGGAATTGAAAACTTGTTTGCAGGTGCGGCTGTTGCGAAGTTATGCACCACAAAGAGTGTATCTGGTTCTCGATTCAGAAGCAGAAGGTGAAGAACTTTACAGTTTACGCTTGCGAGAACCGATAGAGAACCGCCGCTTATACGCGGAACATTTGCCAGTGCGGGTAGCGAAAGAAGTTTTCACAGATCAGGATCTGAAACGATTTTCCAAAGAATAATCAAGAGTCACCATAGGGGCGTTACGTGAGTTTAGTACAAATTTGGGACATAGTTTGGGATAGCGAGCCTTTTCATTGGGCAACTCTTGCAGTGTTATTTGTTGCTGTCATATTTGAGTGTTACGGGGTATGGCAATATTGGCACTCAAAGTGTGGTACAACAGCAGCTGCGATCGAGTTTTTGAGCAATTTGTCAAGAGTGCCAAGAGATAGAAGTGTTCAACTTCCCCAACCTCCAAAGCAAATTCGCTCTTGGTTGCAAAATTATTTAGGAAATGATAACTCAAGCCGACTCTGGCAACAAGCGCAACAAAATGAAAAATTTATACTTATAAAGTACCCAGATGTTTTAGCGCGTCCAATACCTCGTAGTTCCCTGCGCTTTGTGACAACTTTGTGTACCGCCATTGGTGTTTTGGGAACTTTTTACGGTATTCAGGAGGGACTACAAGGAATAAATTTGGATACAACAAGCTTTGAGCAGCTATTACCTGCCATTAAGCAGCTATTAACGGGAATGAAAACAGCTTTCTCGACTTCCTTGATGGGGCTTGGTTCTGGTAGCTTGTTTACATTGGTTTTATTTGGATGTGATTTGGGACGTCAGCAACGGCGTGATAGTTTACGTCAGCAGCTGGATGCGATCGCTATTTTCAAAACAACAGACAATGACATCAGTAGAGTTGCAACAGAATTTCAGCGCGTAGCAGAAAGATTAACCAACTTCAATTTTCCTAGTGCTGAAGCTATTGGTCAAGCTGTAGGTAGAAGCATAGCAGAGGAATTTGTCGGGTTAAACCAGCTTTCATCAGAAGCCATTGGTCAAGCTGTAGGTGAGCAGATGCGATCGGTTATTTTACCAGCACTGCAAGCTATCTTTCAACAACAGCGAATATTGCGAGAACTACAAGAAAACCAGGGACAGAGAGTTTTAGAAGAACTTATTCAAGATTTGCGAGTAGAGGTACTTGAACCTATTGCCAGTAGATTAGACGAAAGTGCAAGACTAACACAACAAGCTTCTGAGGCTGTGCTGACTCTTCATGAAAGTTTGGCAAGTTCCATAGTCGCAATTCAAAACTTTCAAGAAGATACTTTAGGAAAACTTGAAATATTTGCTCAGAATTTAGGACAAACATTGAGTCAGTTTCAAACTGATACAAAAGGTGTTTTAGAAGAAACAGCCCAGCAAATTAATAGTGCAGTTAAACAAAGCATTCAAGGAATGACAGCCCAGCGAACGGCTTTTGAAGAAAGTGCAAATCAAGCGGCGGCTACCTTCCGAGGTATTCGAGAAGAACTGCAAAAAGCACTGGAAGAAAGGGCAGAAGTAGAACAACAAATGCTTCAAGCTACTCAGACCAAAATCGAAGAAATTCTCAACACAGCAGATGCAAAATTTAGACAGCAAACTCACACTCTAAGAATCGTAGGTGATCAGGCTTCTGGATTGATGAACGAAGCCAAAGAACATCTTCTTGCTACTTTAGGAAATATTAACGAAACACTTACAGAAACCCGTGAAATAGTTAAAGAAGATTTAACAAATTTTCGGGAAGAATATCAAGAAAATCTCAAGCAGTTCTTTACAGAACAGAATCAATTACTGGAGGGAACGTTAGGCGAACATCGAGATGGTTTAGCTCAGGTAGTTACAAACCTGAATAATGTTTTTCAAGAAGAATATCAGAGGCGCAGTCACTTATCTGAAGAAGTAAACAAGATTATGAACACAATTCTCGAAGCTGCTCAAGATGTCAATAAACTTACCATTGCTACTGGATTAAATGACAACCAACGTTGGCAACAAATGAAATTGTTAGCAAGTGATATCGGCAAGCAAGTAGAAAATGTGGAAAAATCATATCATCATTTGAACTCTAAGTTTGACCATAGCCTGATGACTTGGCAGAAACATCTTGAAAGTAGTATGCAGCAAACTGTTAACTTACAAGAAAGTTTTTTCCAACAAGCTGATGATGCAATGGCTAAAGTTTGCGGAAGTTTATTAGAAACAGCCAAGGTGTTGGTAGCTGTAAAAGATAATAACGACATCAACGGAAGCAACCATCATGGATAATTTAACCAGAGGCGGGATTGAACCAGAAATTGCCGAAGATGACGATGCAAGCACCTATTTATCTATTGGTGATTTAATGTCTGGTTTACTTATGTTTTTTGTACTGCTTTTTATCACGACATTAATTCAAAGGGATGAACCAAAACGTGTAGTTATAGGCAACGTTGTTGGACAAATGAAAAGCAACAACATCGATGTCAAGGTCAACCCCGAAACCGGAGATGTGAGTATTCGAGAATCGATTCTTTTTGCTCAAGGAAGTGCCGAACTTAAACCAGAGGGGAAATCATTTCTCCGCCGCTTTATTCCAGTTTACAGCGGTGTAATATTCTCTAAACCTGAATTTGAAAAAGAAATTAGCCGCGTAATTATAGAAGGTCACACTAGTTCGGAAGGAGATTACAAAACCAACTTAGAACTTAGTTTGCAACGCTCAGCATCAGTTAGTCGATACATTTTCTACCAAATAAATTTTTCCACCAAAACACGTTTCAGCCAAAAAATATTAGCCGCTGGTCGTGGCGAAATAGAAGCAGAACAGCGGTTTGATAAACCAAGCGATCGCAAGGTGCTTTTTCGTTTTCAGTTTCGTAGCAATGATTTAGCTGAAAAATCTCCTCAAAGTTCATCTTTATTCGAGAAACAGCATTTTATAGTGAAGTACGTGTCCTGCTCCACTTGAGATAATTTTATCAAAGACTTTGTTAAAAACTCAACTACCTCAGTTGATTGTTTTTACTTTGCATGCAATACATAAACTGAGGTGTTTCGTTTTTAACTGCCTTATATCCCGGCACCATACACGAAGTGTTGGTGCGGGGCTTACGGCAAAATAGCTAAACTGGAATCGAAGCGTCTAGTTAGCTTATGCAGTATCAAAACATCATCACCATTGAACCTGGTAAACGGAGCGGTAAGCCTTGTATTCGCGGAATGCGAATTACGGTGTACGATGTACTTTCATATTTAGCTTCTGGTATGACCTACGAAGAATTACTTGAAGATTTTCCCTACTTGGAAAAAGAAGATATTTTAGCTTGTCTTAGTTATGCGGCTGAACGGGAACGGCAAACACTGATTGTGAAAGGATGAAATTACTATTTGACCACAATTTATCACCCCGCCTGGTTGCCCGTCTCGCCGATGTCTATCCAAACTCCAGCCATGTTTACTTACTTGGACTGGACACAGCCGATGATAATGAAGTCTGGCAATATGCTCGTGATCATAATTATGTTATTGTCACAAAGGACTCAGATTTTAATGAACTGACCCTGATTCGAGGTTTCCCACCAAAAGTAGTTTGGATTCGTCGCGGTAACTGCACAACAGGTGACATTGAATCCATTCTCCGCCTGCACGCCGAAGACATCAAGACTCTTAGCGAAAACCCCACTCTCGGATTGATCACACTATATTAACCAAATTACAACTTTTGTTCCTAACTTCATCTCACCCAGATAAGCGCAAAACTCATTTACTCACCACATCAGTCTTTTATTTCAGGCTTTTGGGCTGTTTTGAATGGTTGCTTTATTTCTGCCGTGAAGTACTAGGGTGAAAGACGCTGAATTTTCCAGCTACCATCATCCAAGCGAGTATACAATAAGCGATCGTGCAAGCGGCTGGGGCGTCCTTGCCAAAACTCTATTTCTGCGGGGATGACTCGCAACCCTCCCCAATTAGATGGTCGAGGTACATCCTGATTTTCATATTTGGCTTGCAGTTCGAGTAAGCGTTGTTCAAGCACTTCTCGGCTTTCAATTACCTCACTTTGATTAGACGCCCACGCACCAAGGCGACTATTGAAAGGACGGCTATTAAAATACTCATCTGACTCCGAATCAGAAATTTTCTCCACCCGTCCACAAATGCGGACTTGGCGTTCTAATTCTGCCCACCAGAAAACAAGGGCAGCTTGGGGATTTTCGGCTAACTCTTGTCCTTTTTGACTGTTGTAGTTGCTGAAAAAGACAAAGCCCCTTTCGTCAAAATTTTTTAGCAACACTATTCTTGCTGAAGGTTTGCCCTCTGGTGTGGTGGTAGCAACAGTCATAGCATTCGGTTCTATCAATTGGGCTTCTCGTGCCTCGTCAAACCATTTTTTAAATTGTATAAAAGGATTTGGGTCTACCTCAGTTTCATTCAAATCTTCCAAAGTGTAGTCTTTGCGAAGGTCGGCTACGGTTTTATCCATGGTGTTTTGCTCCCTGTTTATTACGCTAGTCTGTTTGTAAAAAGTATTTATCAAAAATATGCTTTCATCCTCCAGTTTTCAAGTAGCCATCATGAACTGCGCACACCATAACCTATGAAAATAGTCATTAGTCATTAGTCAATAGTCATTAGTCATTGGTCATTGGTCATTGGTCATTGGTCATTAGTCATTAGTCATTAGT
>JBHYDF010000203.1:9556-16104 GCA_051861145.1 Nostocaceae cyanobacterium | reverse complement strand
ACACTTTGAGCGCCCTTGCAATCAAAAAGAACGCCTTTTATGCACTCTGGGTGCGATCACTGTATTTTGGGTGTAACTGCCACTCCTCAAAGAATTGACGGTCAAGGATTTCAAGATTTATTTGACGATGAGCGTGATCGCAATTCCCGCAGCAGCTTTAATTAAAGAGGCATATGTTCATGAGCGATCGCCCACTATGGATGGAAGAAACCATTCTGTTTTCGTAAGGAGAGGGCTAATCCCAGCTTATTTTTTAGGATACAAGGAGTTTGAAAACACGTCATAAGCGGAACTGGCTTAATTGAACTCCTAATGGTAATTTTCAGTTTCTTTATCAAGAGAGGGAACTCTTAACTCTTAACTCTTAACAGTTCCGTGTTAAGAGTTCCCTTCGTAGGGGTTTAATACCCCATCTGAGTTATTGTTGCCTGTTTGGGTTGGGGTCTAAATCCCTATCCCAAACCCTCTGTTAAGAGTTAAGAGTTAAGAGTTCCCTTTTAAGGTAGCTTTAAAAGCTTTTTCATAGGCGATATCTAAATATTCCTTGGATTTTTCAAAATTATATTCATCAGGGTTATTAATCGCTATCCAGCCACCCCATCCATAAACTGGATGTGGCATAAAGATATTTAATGCTTGAAAATCAAAATTCCCTTCTACAATACCGCCTTTAGGAGGTCGCACTGGTCGTAGACCAAACATTTCTTCGTACTTTTGAGGTGTTAAACCAATATTGAGGCGAAAAACTCCAACGCGGTTTAGATGGGAGGCTTTATCATTTTCACCATCTTTTGATTTGACGGTTGCAAAATAGCTTCCACGTTTCAACTTCATTTCGGGATTGACAAAATAACTCCGCTCACCCCACGAGTTGACGGGGTTTATGTGTTTGTAGGTTTTTAACAGGTACGTTTCGATAGTGCTTTCATTGATCGTATTTTTCATCTTTTCCAATTTTCCAATACATATTATTATATGTGTATAATCAACTCGAAAGAAAAATGCTATCGGTTTTTTATTTGCTCTGGCTTGATACCTTTTAGAGAATTAGGGCTTGCAAATAGCAACCATGCTTCGCCTCGACTTCATGCGAGTAAGGTTCACGAAATTCTTACAACTCTAGCAAAGTCTAAAAGTTTCCTCAAACAGAATTCACGCGCTTAAAAAGCAATCGCTCTTACTACCGATTGCCTCTTCACTCGACGGATATCAGTCGCCGCTAAATACCCTTAACCCAGGCTGAATATCGTTGATTGACATTTTTCTTAACATAACCAGCCTCTGAACAAGCAGCCCTAAGCGCACCTCTGAGCGCCAGTTGATTAACATTGGGTAACTGTTTTTTCAACTCTTGCAGTGCCAACGATTCTATGATAACAGAACCACGCGCTGCAACAAGCCTTGTTGCTGCCAATAGTTGTGGTGTAGTTGCACGCCTTGTTTTTGTCTCCCATAAGGGTTTACTGGTGTCAAACGTAAAGTGTTCTGTAAACTTATGTAACATTGTCGCGAACGCTTGTTTACGAATTAGCCAACCCCAACCTCCACAAGGTCTACGCTTACCGTTGCGTTGCATCGCTTGGGCGATAAGCAAGACGGCTTGACCAAAATCAAAGGCTAATCCACTATTAATTGCCCATAATGATTTACGTGGTGGGGCAAGCGTGAATTTACAGATATCTCTGTTTGAGGATAATGGTTCTAAACGGATGTGGAATTTACGTGCATCAAACACCCAAAGTAAATGACCGAATTGAGTGTAGAATTGCTCACGCTTGCAAATGTCAAGAGTGCTGATACTACTGTATTGGAACTCAACTACGAGCTTGCTGCCATCTGGTTGCGGTAAGCACAAATCTGCCCGATGCCTGTGCTTACCATTACACATAACTACTTCACGGTACTTTGGAGCAAACAGTTCTTGCCAGCCTAAATGCCATTGAGTCATAAAACACCGTGGTAGAGTCGCACCTGTAGCACGCATGAATCCTGCCCCACCGGGGGCAAGCACTCGATGGGGTTCAAAGGAGGTTAAATACTAGATTGGCTTTTTCTGACCAAAAAAGTCAAGAAAATAGTAAATATGTTCTATTTTCCTCTCGCTTCTGTACCGCACCGCCTGTTGAATGCTCTTGCTCTACAGATTAAGAACGCCCTTTCGCAAAAAATCTTCATGTTCAGAAGCGATCGCCGGATTGTGCCCGGAGGGCAGTCTTGAAGACTGCCCTCCCCCGCTCGCTTCGCGAGCGGGCAACCAAGCGGAGCTTGGTTGGGGCACCCGGCGCGCTCCGCGATCGTGCGAGCGCTTCTGGCTCGAGGAGCGCAACGCCCTCGATCGACGGGCAACGCGGGTCAGCAGAAAATCGGAGATTTTCTGCCTCCTAGCCGCACGCGCAGTCCGCGATCGCACTCCCTACTCCTCATTCCCCACTCCCTACTCCTTACTCCCCATTCCCCGTTCCCCATTCCCGTGGAAAAAAACTACATCAAGAACGCGCTACCCTTCTCAAAACGAGCGGGCTTACTGCGATTATTCTCAGTATTACTGCGAAAACCCGCTCGTTTTGAGAACCCTTACCCAAAATCTGGTTGGCAAGGCAATAAGCCATGCATGGTTGCGGTACCAGTGCAGGTTTTTTCCACGGGCGGTTTTATAAATTCTGATACAGTTAATACTGGGCGAATAGGCGGCGATATTTGGAATTTTTTCTGGGGACAACCGACGCTAAAACCAGTTGGCAACCCTTTGCGGTCAGAAAGCCAGCGGTTGTTGTTAGCAGAAGTCAAGCATGAAGTCACAGCCAGACTTAACCAATCTCTACACAATGCTGTGCTGATTAATCTGGGAAAAGAACTGCAATCCCAAAAGGTAAAGAGAACTTGGGATGCAGAAATAAAAATTGGGTCAAAGCCTCACTCACCTGTGCCAGATACCACAACTATTTTGGAAGTCTTTAACTCTGAAGAAATTGCAGGTAGGCTGTTAATCTTGGGAAACCCCGGTACTGGTAAAACTACTACAATGCTAGGGCGTGTCATCAGTTACGCCAGCCAGACAATGCAAGCAACCATATAGATAGCGCCTAAAAAGTTTATCGCCCGTTTATCATAGCGTGTGGCAATGCCGCGATACTGCTTGAGTTTGGCTTTCGAATTTTCGATCAGGTGGCGTTCTTTATACAGGTCTTTGTCATAATCACGCGGATTCTTACGGTTAGATTTTGGGGGAATAACAGCAGTTTTTCCCGCTTCTTCAAGGGGTTCCAGCACACGCTTATCTGCATCATATGCTTTATCGGCAATAATTGTAGCAGCCTCACAACCAGATAGGAGGGTATCAGCCCCTTCAAGATCATGGGCTTCAGACGGCGTTAAGTGAAAGCCTGTGGGATTGCCTTCAGCATCGCCGGTGGCATGAATCTTGGTACTTAAGCCGCCCTTACTCCGACCAATAGCTTCATCATCTGTATCCTCTTTTTTTTAGCCCCTGCGCTGTGCTGATGCGCCCGCACAACTGTTGAATCAATCATTTCATATTCACGCATCACCCTCCATCGCCAGAGCATCAAATACATTCTTCCATACCCCACTTCTGTTCCAGCGCATAAAACGGGTATGTACTACCCGAAAATCCCCGAATACCTCTGGTAAATCCCGCCACGGTATTCCTGTCCGATACCGGTAAATAACTGCCTCTACGAATAAGCGATTATCTTTTGCCGTACCTCCTACATGCCCTTCACGTCCAGGCAACATGTCCTTGATTCTTTCCCATTGATCATCCCGCAAAACATACCCGCGCATCAGTCTTCTCCATATTATTTTTATCGCTATACCTCCTTATCCTTCTCAATCCACTCTCTTGTCAACCTAACTGATGACACGCCCTAGAAGCAATTCGAGTCCAAAAACAAAAGCTTTACCAGCAACAAGTAGAACTAGAAGATATGTTACGGGAGTCTCGCCAATGGCTGGGGTTAGACGATCGCCATTTCCGAGATGCCCTTTGTGCTTCCTTAGAACTTTTAGGAGCTAAACCGCTAGAGCCACTAGACGCAAACGAAGCAGTACGCGACCTAGACCGCGCCCGTTGGGTATTACCTGCTCTGGATAAACAAGCTGGAGCCGACCCGACATGGGCAACTACCCTTGATACCTTAAGACCGACCCGCCAAAAGGGACAGAAGCTTTGGGAATGGAGAAAAGAAACTGAAATTCGCCCAGTAGTATTTCGTGATCCTGGTTCGCTGGATGGTAAAGTAGTACACCTACACTTAGAGCATCGCCTAGTACAGCGACTGTTAGGGCGGTTTTTATCTCAAGGTTTTCTCTATGATGAGTTAACTCGTGCTTGCGTATGTTTAACAGATGATCCTGTGCCTAAAGTTATAGCATTGGGCAGACTATCACTGTATGGAGAACGAGCAGCAAGACTTCACGATGAAATTATTGCAGTTGCAGCAGAGTGGATTGCGCCAGAGGCACGGGGAAGGGGAAAACTGCGATCGCTCAGTGAAGGGGAAAAGAAAGATGCACTGCAAGTTTTGGAACATTCTTTAGCAACTCCCGCCTTGACAAAAGTACCTGAATCGATACAAGAGCGCTTTAAAAATTACGCAGCTAGGGATGTAGAAGAATTAATTCCTCACTTAGAAAACCGCGCTCAAATTTTGACTGAAAGAGCTAAGAAAAAACTCGTAGAACGTGGTCAAAAAGAAGCCGCAGAAATGAAAAAGCTGTTAGAGGAGCAGCGCGATCGCATTCTCAAAGAAATCCTCAAATATGAGCCAGAAGACACCAAACCAATTCAACTGTCGCTGTTTAAGGACTTTAACAACGATGAAAAGCGGCAACTAGAAGCAGACATTCGGCACTGGCGCATCCGAGTCGCAGAACTCGAAAAGGAAATTATTAGCGAGCCAGAACGGATAGAGAAAGCCTATCAAGTCAAAGCAGACCGAATAGAGCCAGTGGGACTGGTGTATTTATACCCGGTTTCAAATTAGGGGGAGGAGTTCTCTTTAGCCAGGGGTTGTAAACCTCTGTCTGATAGCAAAAGTCCGTTCAAACGAACTAGAGAAAGCCCAAATTTTAACCAGTCCTCTTTAGAGGACTTCTGCTATGAGCCAAGAAATTTATTTCTTGGCGGACTATGAGCCAAGAAATTTATTTCTTGGCGGACGAACAATTGTGTACGAGATATGAAGGGAGAGAAAATATGGCGAACGATATCGAAATTTTGCGGCATAAAGAATGGCTGGGACTCCTCCAACCCGTAGGTTTGGTTGTATCTCCCCCAGCATTAGCGAAAGCGCAAGCTGTTATTAATCGAGCCAAAACGGTAGAATTACAAATAAAACTCAATCGAAATTACTCAGCGATAGCCGAGAATATCAAGCTGAGGTTTCCACCAAACTTGCAGTCCAGGTACTTGACGCACTTTGGGAATTACTGCGCGGGTTTCAAACTGCTGATGCTGCTATTAATGGTAAATTATTGGGTGAACTTGCAAGGAAAAACCCACAACATATTTACGGTGGATTGATTACTACCTTGATGCGGCTTGTGTTTGTGCTGTACGCAGAAGACCAAGGATTAATGCCAGGAGATGACATTTACCAGCGCAACTATTCTGTAACTGGCTTGTATGAACGCTTGCGAGAAGATGCCAGCTGCTATCCAGATACAATGGATCAACGGTATGGTGCTTGGGCGTGGTTGTTAAGCTTGGTACGTTTGGTTTACGATGGCGGTGGGTATACAACCGATTACTTACCCGCACGACACGGACAGCTTTTTGACCCAGACGAATATCCATTTTTAGAAGGGCGAACCTTAGAAAGTTGTTACCGCGAATTTGATTGCATCGAACCACCCCGCCTTGCTGATGGAGTGATTTACCGGGTACTGGAAAAGCTTTTAATTTTAGATGGAGAACGCTTATCCTATCGTTCCCTTGATGTAGAGCAAATTGGCTCGGTTTACGAAGCAATTATGGGTTATGAGGTAGAAGTTGCCAAGGGACTTTCGATAGGCGTGCGTCCCAAGGATGTAGTAATTAATGTAGAAGAGATTTTGGCTGCAAAACCGGCATACCGAGAGAAATTTTTACAAGATGCTGATTGCAAGCTTACGGGTAAATCACTATCAGCTTTCAAAGCAGCGAAAACACCAGAAGAAATTGTTGCAGCTTTAGACCGTAAAGTTTCCTCTCGCACACCAAATTTATTACCAGTTGGTTCGTTATATTTGCAACCAGGCGAAGAACGTAGAAGAAGCGGTTCCCACTACACACCACGCAAATTAACCCAACCGATTGTAGAAACAACACTACGTCCTGTATTAGAAGGATTAGGGGAACGTCCCACAGCAGAACAGATTTTATCGCTGAAGGTTTGTGATTTGGCGATGGGTTCGGGAGCGTTTTTAGTAGAAGTTTGTCGTCAGCTTGCAGAAAAGGTCGTAGAAGCTTGGAGTCGGGAAGGTGTGACGCAAAATAATAATTTAGAGACCCGAAATAGCAATTTAGAGACCCGAAATAGTAATTT
>JBHYDF010000203.1:0-9456 GCA_051861145.1 Nostocaceae cyanobacterium | reverse complement strand
AGAGACCCGAAATAGTAATCTAGAGACCCGAAATAGTAATCTAGAGACCCGAAATAGTAATCTAGAGACCCGAAATTTCGCGTCTCTACAACCTAATTTAAATGGTGAGGCAGAACCATTGCTAGTAGCGCGTCGTCTTGTCGCGCAAAGATGTTTGTATGGTGTGGATAAAAACCCCTTTGCGGTAAATTTGGCGAAGTTATCGTTATGGTTGGTGACGCTAGCGAAAGATTACCCGTTTACTTTCCTTGACCATGCGTTGAAATGTGGGGATTCTTTGGTAGGGTTAACTAAGGCGCAGATTGGTTCCTTTGGTAAAGATGCGACCTATGATTTACCATTGTTGGCATTTTTGAAAGAAAAAATTGACCGGGCGCGAAATTTACGAGCCGAAATTCAATCTTTAGATACTCGTACTGATGCTGATGATGACCAAAAGCGGATTTTTCTCAATCAGGTAGAGCAAGAATTACAAGAAGCGCGGTTAACGGGAGATGTGAAAATTGCTGCATTTTTTGAGGGGAGTAACAAAAAGGAACGAGAGGAAAAAGAAAAAGAGTTTGCACAATTGGTAAGAAATTGGCGGTATCACCCCACCCCTACCCCTCCCCTTAATAAGGGGAGGGGAGATGAAACTCTTAACTCCTCCTCGCTTGCGGGGAGGGGAGATGAAACTCTTAACCCCTCCCAATGCTCGGATCAGAAAATTTATGAACCCAAAACCCTTGTAGAAACATGCCATGACACGTCTCTACATCCCTTAACCGAGCAGTATTGTAACCCCTCCTCGCTTGCGGGGAGGGGTCGCGAAGCGGGGGAGGGGTTAAGCGATGATTCTGCACTGCTGACTATTTCCCAAAAGTTACGATGCAGTGAGAAATGTATTATTCCGTTTAACTGGGAGATTGAATTCCCAGAGGTTTTTGATAGGGAGAATTCGGGGTTTGATGCAATTGTTGGGAATCCACCTTTTGCAGGGAAAAATACCACAATTAACGCCCATGCACCTGGTTATCTTGATTGGTTAAAGGAAGTTTATCCAGAGTCTCACGGTAATTCTGATTTAGTAGCATATTTTTTCCGTCGTGCATTTGATTTGTTGCGAGATGGTGGGACGTTTGGATTAATTGCGACTAATACTATTGCTCAAGGTGATACTCGTAGCACTGGGTTACGTTGGATTTGTCAGAATGGGGGAACAATTTATAATGCTCAAAAACGAGTGAAATGGGCGGGAAAAGCGGCGGTTGTTGTCAGTGTTATTAATATTTTTAAGGGAAATTATCAAGGGGGAAAACTGCTAGATGGGCGAGAAGTTTCTTTAATTTCTGCGTTTCTGTTTCATGCAGGTGGAAATGAAAATCCAGCCGTGTTATTAGCGAATGCTGATAAAAGTTTTCAAGGTAGTATCGTTCTCGGTATGGGTTTTACATTTGATGATAGTAATCCAGATGCAACACCCATTGCACAGATGCACCGTTTGATTGAGAAAGATGCAAAAAATGCAGAGAGAATTTTTCCTTATATTGGTGGTGAAGAGGTAAATACTAGCCCAACACACACTCATCATCGCTATGTTATCAACTTTGGGGAAATGAGCGAAGATGAGGCGAGGCAATATCCTGATTTAATGCAGATTGTGGAGGAAAAGGTAAAGCCAGAAAGAGAGAAATTAGGCAATAATCCAGATGCAATACGCCGTAAAAATAAGTGGTGGCTTTGGGGTAGATATACACCTGCTTTGTTTAATGCGATCGCACCTCTTGAACGTGTGTTAGTTATTTCTCGTGTAGGTCAACACGGCTCATTTACATTTTTACCTTCCAATATGGTCTTTTCTGAAGGCTTAGTGGTCTTCGCACTCCCTACTTACTCCGCATTTTGCACCCTCCAATCTCGTATCCACGAAATTTGGGCACGCTTCTTTGGTTCATCTTTAGAAGATCGACTTCGCTACACTCCCTCCGACTGCTTTGAAACCTTCCCCTTTCCCGAAAACTGGGAAACCAACCCCACCTTAGAAGCCGTAGGCAAAGAATACTACGAATACCGCGCCGCCTTAATGGTTTGCAACAACCAAGGACTAACCGACACCTACAACCGCTTCCACGACCCAGAAGAACGCAACCCCGATATCCTAAAACTACGGGAAATCCACGCCAAAATGGACAAAGCTGTCCTTGATGCTTACGGCTGGAATGATATCCCTACAGAGTGCCAATTTTTACTTGATTACGAAGAAGAAGACCTCACCCCTAACCCCTCTCCTTATCAAGGAGAGGGGAATAAAAGACAGAAGAAAAAGCCTTGGCGCTATCGTTGGTCAGAAGAAATCCACGATGAAGTTTTAGCACGACTGCTTGACTTAAATCAAAAACGCGCAGAAGCAGAAATTCTTGGCGGTAAGACAGCCCAGAAGAAAACTCAACCGAAAGGGGCTAAAAAGAAAGCTACTAAACCGCGTAAGCTGAAAGAAGATGCACCGACAATTAGCGGATTTGATAATGTAATGGAGTAATGGAGTGACAATTGATTTAATAGATTATTCGCTTCCCTCTGTTGAACAAATTCTGAGCTTTCTGGTCTGGATGATAAAAGCTGGGTGATTATCCCATGACCAAACCATCATAATATATTTTTCTCAAATCACTGTTTACTCTGTTGAGAAGACTTAAGAGATGAAAGTTCAATCCGTTCAGCTAAAGTATTTCAAAAAATTTCGGTCTGATCCAGAATTTGATTTTACCGATCCCGAAACTGGGTTGGCACGAGATATGATTGTTTTGGTCGGCATGAACGGTGCTGGAAAAACAAGTCTTTTGCAAGCGATCGCCGCAACTTTAGGCACGGCAACAGGACGGTTAAAGCAACCTTCCGATTTAGAATGGGCAGGATTTAACTATGAACTGCTTGGTACTAACTGGAGACGATTTGAGCCAGAGGTAACTGTCAAGGTGCTGTTTTCGTCTGCTGAACTTCAAGCAGTGCGCGATTTTCAACAAAAATTAAGAGAAATGGGTCGCGATTTACAGCCGCCTGCTCTTAAGCATATTGTCACCCTTAGATGGTATAATGGGCGCGTTCAAGCAGACAGCGCTGCTGAATTATTTCAATTCAAAGGAAGAGAGTACGCTAAACAACTGCGTCGAACAGAAGGGTTTCAAGTATTTGAACGAGTGGGTACAATCCTTTGGTACACAGAGCAGAGAACTTCAACTAGCTTAACCACTGAAGACCCTGAGCGCAAACTAGAAATTACAGAAGACCTTTTGCGCGATCGCCTTTCTAAATGGCGACAGTTTCATCAAGATGTTGAGTTAGGCAAAATTCAACAACTGCGCCAAGGACAAAAGGATTTATACGCCGAAATTGAACGGGCTTACAAAGCTGTCTTTCCAGAACGCAGCTTTGAAGGTCCTGTTCTGCGAGAAAATGTGGATGATATTCTAAGTGAGCCTTGGTTTTATTTATATGACGGCACAAACCAGTATGAAATATCTGAGATGTCTGGAGGTGAGCGTGCCGTCTTTCCAATGCTAATGGATTTTGCTAGTTGGAATATTCACAATTCTGTCATTCTGATTGATGAGATTGAATTACACTTACATCCACCAATGCAACAGGCATTACTTAGAGCTTTGCCCAAGTTAGGCACAAATAACCAGTTTATCATTACAACTCACTCTGATTATATAGAGCAATTAGTGCCTGAAGCATATATTATCCGATTAGAGGTGTGATTGTGAGTGTCGTTAGTGGCAAAGTTATTTTCTGTGAGGGTAAACAAACAAGTTTAGATTTTAGATTACTCAATAGAGTTATTGAGAACCTCTCAACAAATAAGCCTACGATTGTTCCCTCTGGTAGTAAATTTACCTTTTCAGTCTTTGTTGAAGGTTATTTTTCTAGAGATAGAGTTGCAAATAGACAATATATAGTTTTTCGTGACCGTGATTTTGATGCAGAACCTACTAATAACATTGCATTAATCCAACTAAACTCGATGTTACTTACCCATCGCGCTTGCGTCGAAAATTATCTATTAAATGCCGATTTAATCCATAATTATTGGGTCACAAAATATATAGAAAAACAAAACAATCCCAGTTCTAAATGGGGACATGGAAATTCACCAGGAATTTCAGCAATTTCTACATGGATAGAACAAGCTGCAAAAAGCTTGCTCCCTTATCAAGCAGTAAGATGGGCATTAGCTAATTTATTGCAATTAAGTGCCAGCCGACATCAACTTAAAACAACATGGACAGGTGGTAGTGGTAAACTCCCATCCTCACTAACTTTGCAAGACTGTCAAACTCAAGCTATGGCATTAATTAACCAATTTCAGCAAGCTGTCGGAACAGTCACACAAGAAAGATTTGTAGAAAGTCTTGGTGTGTATCAGCAACAGTTTACCCAAGAAGAATTTTGGACACAGAAGCAATATTTGATTTGGTTTCATGGCAAAGATATTCAAAAAGCTATGCAACAACAGAAATCTCAGTACATTTCTTTGAATGCTTTTTTTGATTGGGCGCTTAATCAACTTGATATCAATCAATATCCCGATTTGATTGAGTTACAAAACAGGATTAATCCTTTTTAGTAACCATTTTTCATTTAATCACTTGCTCAAATTCGCCCCTGCTTCAAGCCAATTCGGATCTAATTTAGTCAAAAGTATTATTTGACACTTGACAGCACTTGCGGCAAGATAAGATAAACAGTTAATTGCTAGCTGTATATTTTTGAGGGAGTTAAAAGCAGTACATTATGCCAGCTACTACTCCTGCCGAAGTGCGATCGCACCTCATCAACGCCCTACAAATTGACTTAGTGGGACCCACACCCGATGATGATACCTACGCCCAGGAGATTCTGACACAACCTCCTTCTAAATGGTATCTTACCGGGTTCATAGTGCCATTTGGAGCGCCGCCAGAGATGCGTTCGGATGATACAGCTGATGATGAACTCGACCAAATCAGCAGCAGCGATACTGCGGATGATGCAATTACTCCCGAAACAGCCTCAGCGCGGAAAGCGCTTTTCCCCTCATCCATCGGCTTAAGTTTCTTAATAACAGCACAAACTACAGAGTTAGATGTGACTGTGCAATGGGGTGACTATATTCTCAAAGAAAGCGATACAAAAATAGATAGTACAGATACTGTTGACAATTCTCAAACAATTGCCATTCAATTGTGGCAGCGCATCCCGCAAAGCGTTAGTATACCTGTTGCTATCCCCAAAAATAAGCGAAAAACTGAGGTAGACGTTCCTGGTGATGGTGGGTTAAAGCTGTTTGTGTCCTGTCGAGAAGTGCGATCGCAAAACCTTCCCAAAGGCACCCGTTCAGTTTCCGTATTTCTGGTAAACTATCGCACTTACAACCACGACCAAAAGCGCGATACCAGCTTTGCGTTCCAAGCCAGCCTCACCGTTCGCACTCCTGACGGCTTTGTTCCTCGTCCTGATATGCGCGGACACAATAGCCTGGATTGGGATGAAGCTGTAGCCAGCTTGCAGTACCGCAATGATTGCGAGTTTGCCGTAGGTCACAATGTATCAGCTATAGCCATAGAATCCGAGGGGCAATGTCAGGAAGTCCGTACAACTTGGATACCAAAGGCGGAAGTACCCAGAGTAGAACCGGCGGAAATTCCAGGACTTGAACTTTCAATGGAGAGCCTTGGCAACGCCCCAGACGCGCAAGCAATACGCCGGATGGTTAAACCGATGGTGACTGCTTATACTAACTGGATACAACAAAAAGCAGCAATACCAACCCAACCGCAACAAGCGAAAATAGCCAGTGATTTATTACACCGTGCTAGCAATATCAACGAACGCATCGCCGCCGGACTACAAGCTTTAGATGACCCACTGGTGTTTGAGGCATTTTGCATTGCTAACCGTGCGATCGCGATCGCCAGAAGACAGCGCCTCACTCACGATACAGACAAATCACCGGAAGATTTTTCACCCCCCAAATGGCGACCTTTTCAGTTGGCATTTGTGTTATTAAATATTGTCAGCATCGCCCAAGGTGAGCATCCTGACCGAGAAGTTGTAGATTTGCTGTTCTTCCCTACAGGTGGTGGTAAAACCGAAGCTTATTTGGGTTTGGCAGCATTTACCCTAGTTTTGCGTCGTCTGCGTGACAAAAGCATCTACTCTGCTGGTGTTAGCGTCTTGATGCGCTATACTCTGCGCCTCCTTACCCTCGACCAATTGGAACGAGCTGCAACGCTCATCTGTGCATTGGAGGTAGAACGCGAATCTAACCCCAAACTTGGCAAACATCCCTTTGAAATTGGACTATGGGTAGGACAAAGCGCCACGCCTAACAAAATGGGTTGCAAAGGTGACAAAGATGAAAACTCAGCTCGCGATCGCACTTTAGCATTTCAACGCGATAGTAAAAGTAAACCCAAGCCGATACCTTTGGAAAGATGTCCTTGGTGCGGTGAAGAATTTAGTGCCAATTCTTTTCAACTTTTACCCAACTCCGATACACCTACTGACTTACGGGTAATCTGCCTGAATCGTAAAAAACGTCCTGATGGCAAACCTGCTTGCATTTTTAGAGCAGATAGACCACTACCTTTGATTGCTGTAGACGAGTCTATCTATCGACAACTACCTTGTTTTATTATTGCCACAGTTGATAAATTTGCTAACTTACCTTGGGTTGGTCAAACTGCGGCGCTATTCGGTAAGGTGACGCACTATGACGAGGGCAATGGATTTTACGGATACTGTGATCCTAAAGTTAAAGGTCGCCGACTAGATAAAAACTTGCCCCCACCGGATTTAGTCATTCAGGATGAATTGCATCTAATTTCTGGACCGTTAGGAACAATGGTGGGACTTTACGAAACTGCTATTGATACTTTATGCAATACAAACAATAACGGTAAAATTATCCGTCCGAAAATAGTTGCTTCCACTGCTACAGTACGTCGTGCTGATCGTCAAATCCAAGCTTTATTCGCACGCACTCAAGTAGATATTTTCCCGCCTCCCGGTCCTGATCGTCACAACTCCTTTTTTGCGGAAACCGTCTTTACAAATAAAGTGCCTGGTCGCCTTTATGTGGGAGTTGCAGCCCAAGGACGCAGTTTAAAAGTAGTCTTGTTAAGAACATACCTGGCTTTATTAGCAGCCGCACAAAAAGCTTGGTTAGAAGCAGGAGGAAAGAAAAATCCCAATAATCCTGCTGACCCTTATATGACATTACTGGGTTATTTTAATTCCCTACGAGAATTAGGTGGAAGTCGCCGCTTGGTGGAAGATGAGGTTAACTCGCGCTTGAGGCTATATGGCGATCGCGATCGCTATCAAGAAACCTCTGGCTTGTTTGCTAACCGTAAAATCGACGATGAACCGGAAGAATTAACATCTCGCGTCAGTACCGACAAAGTTGCCATGACCAAACGCCGCCTGGCTTTGTCTTTCAATGACGACAAAAGAGTTGATGTCGCCTTGGCAACTAACATGATTTCTGTGGGTTTGGATATCACCCGTTTGGGATTGATGGTAGTTCTAGGACAGCCAAAAACTGCTGCCGAATATATCCAAACTACCAGCCGTGTCGGTCGAGATGCGAGTAAACCGGGGTTGGTGGTGACATTACTTAACATCCATCGTCCGCGAGACAGGTCGCATTATGAACGCTTTCAAATCTGGCATAACACCTTTTATCGAGCGGTGGAAGCAACTAGCGTTACTCCTTTCTCACCCCGCGCCGTGGATCGGGGTTTGGCTGGAGTTACCATTGCTTTAGCAAGATTAGGTATTCCAGGAATGACCGCACCTTTGGGTGCTGCTCAAATTAATCAATATCGCAGCGAATTGGAATTTTTTGTAGATGCGATCGCCAAACGTGCGGAAGAACATAAGCTATCAACAACAGAAGAATCCGAGGCTTTACGCCAAGAAATTAGGGACAAGGTTATGGATTTACTCGATACTTGGGAACGCATTGCATTACGCGACCAACGCCTGCAATACCAGCCTACAGAAATGGAAATGGTTCCGCCATTGCTACTTGATGCTCTTGATCCAGAGGCTGACAAAAAATCAACTGAACAACAGAAGTTTAAAGCACAACGTAGCCTGCGGGATGTTGAGCCAGTAGTGAAGCTGTTAGTACTTGACCCTGGTGGTTTGGAAGTCGAGGCAGAGGAAGCATGAAAAAGTCAAAAAAGAAACTAACACCCCTTGTAGAAATTCGCCAAAGCCAGCTTTTATATACCTACGGACCGGGGGCAATGGTAGATTTACCAGATAAGTCCGTAGTAATTGGTGGGCTTACTTACTGGAAAGGTGAGCGTCAGTATATCCGAGAAGACCGACTGCGGAATAAAATTTGTGAAATATTGAAAAAAACTGACGGTAATATTAAAGACATAAAACTATTTAGTCCACCACGAGAAACTTCTGACCTCCATGCTCCTTTTGCTGGTGTAAACATATTTATTTTTCCCACTTGGTTTGTGGCGCAAGTTGACCGCACGGTGCGTTTCAATGGTAAAGATTACCGTACTCGTCCACTGGTAAATTGGCGTGCGGTTCAACAGGGATTGAAATTTGAAGGAGAACGCACATCAGCAGTACCAATTCGTTTTGTCCAAGCTTGCGTCAATGGACACTTAAGCGATATTGACTGGTATGCTTACGCCCATAATGATTTTAAAACCAAGTGCCGCAGACAGCTTTGGCTTGATGAAGGAGGTTCTGGAAACGACTTTGAAGAAATTTTCGTGCGCTGTGAATGTGGCGATCGCCGTCCTCTTTCCCAAGCTAAAGTCCCTAATTCTAGAGTTTTGGGAGCATGTAAAGGATATCGTCCTTGGTTAGGAGCAAACGCAACTGAACCCTGTTTGGCTTGTACCATAGATCAGTCAGGCAACATTGTCACCACAGATAAGCCGGAATATAACCGCCTGTTGGTACGTTCTGCTAGTAACGCCTATTTTGCTCAAACCCAAACGCAGCTACGCTTCTAAAATTATTTGCTTCTGGTAAACGCCCTAGCGATGCTAAACTCCTCGCAGTGGCTAACGAAGCAGGAATTGAAGCAGAACAACTTTGGCGATTACGCGATCGCCTATTCCCGCAGCGTAAGAAGACAAGCAATAATGCTACTTAAAGTTTTAAAAAAACATCAACACAATATGACTAACTCAGAGCCCAGCCGATTAGACCGGATTGAAGCCACACAAGCAGTCCATAACCAAATCCGATGGTGAAAAGCGCGATCGCACATAGGGAGGCGCGCCGAATTTAGCACGCTTACAAGCCGAACGACAGCAACAAAGCCTAGACCGCCATGATGAGATGCTCACTAGAGAGCGAAAATTCTGTTAATCGTCAACAAGAAACTTTGGACAGGCCATATATGTGCCACTTTAAGGTGCGTTTGCCCTGTTTGAGTAACTTGCTTGAAGC
>JBHYDF010000202.1:0-16144 GCA_051861145.1 Nostocaceae cyanobacterium | reverse complement strand
TCAGTCTTAAACACTCGTCAATCGAGTTCTGATACTGATGCATCAGTCTTAAACACTCGTCAATCCAGTTTTGATACTGATGCATCAGTCCTAAACACTCATCAATCCAGTTGTGATACTGATGCATCAGTCTTAAACACTCGTCAATACCAGTTGCAATCAGCCGTGAAATAAATTTCCGGCTATGTAGAGACGCGAAATTTCGCGTCTCTACAAACCCATTAAAAATGGGTTATACCAAACCTGAAGAGTAGTTTCAATAAATCCAAAAATTCTTTTTAAATAGTGCAATCGGGGGAAATAGCCATAAACCAAGATTTATCAGAAAAAGCATCATTAAAATATTCGGATAATTGATGCTTATAAAAAGCCTGCACGGACAGGCTTTGGTTGATTTAAGCAGCAACTTTTTCTTGCACTAGTACAAATGGCTGCACAATTAAAGTTTGAAATCTTTTTTGGCGATCGCTATTCCACTCAGTCATCTGATTAGCTGATGGTTTGGCAAGTAATGCATCATTTATCCAAGTTTGCACTTCTGAGACATTATCACTGGCGATCGCAACTCCCACATCCAGCAAATTCAGATCGGATGCTACCACAATCACTGCATCCCGCAGCAAATGCGGAATTAGCCATTCCCATTCTGCCTCATCCAGATTTTCTGTTAATTCTGCTCTTAAATCTTGATTAGTAGTCATGAGTCATTTTGTTCATAGCCATTAGTTTCTATACTAAACAAAATCACACACACTAGACATTTGTTTTGCAAAGTTATGCAAAGATACAGCTAACTGCTAGAGTTTATAAAAATATTTTATATTTATTATCTTTACTACATTCACTAGATATTTTCTAATAACTAATGACAAATGACAAATGACAAATGACTAATGACTAAACCTCTGATTTCATCTCCTCAATTTCAAATAATGAAACAATCACTCCAGCAATAGGAATTGAAATAAAAATTCCTAATAAACCTGCTACTCTCGCACCTACCAGCAAAGCAAAAAATACGACTACAGGATTAAGATTGAGCGCACCTTGCATAATTCGAGGTGCAATTAAATTGTCTTGTATTTGCTGAAGGACAATACAAGCCGCCAAAACTTTCAAAGCCAACCATACACCTTGAGATAGCACAATTAACGTAATTACGCTGATTCCCAATGTTGCCCCGATACCGGGAATGATATCAAGTATCCCGACTATGACTGATAATATCAATGCAAAACGTACTTTTAATAACAATAAAGCAATGAAAGTAGTACCTGTGAGAAATATAGTTAATAGTAACTGACCTCGAAAAAAACCTAAAAATTTTCGCTTAATGATAGTTGTAAATCTACTCCGTCGTTGTGCGGGTATCTGTTTGACGACAAAAAGCCAAAGTTTGTCACCATCTAATAACATGAAAAAAGCAACAACTGCAATTAATATGAAAGTGATAAAATTAGTTAAAATCGCTTGCAAAATTGTCAAGCTTGTTGCGAGTTGTGAGATTGCCTGATTACGTAGCTGTTCTTCAAATAGACTTAAATCTATCTGAATATTTTTTTCGCGCAGAAATCCTTCTATTTGTTCTAAAAAAGGTACTAAAGAATTAAAAAAATCAGTGATACTGACAATTAGTTGTTGAGCTTGAGATAAAACTGCCAAACCAACAGTAATTGCCAGGCCTCCAAGAATCACAATGCTGATCAAGAAAACTACAAAAACTGCTAAACCATGGGGCAAAAAACGCCGTAGCCATTTGACAGGATAGCTAAGCAAAAAAGCTAAAATAGCAGCAAATGTGAAAATAACTATGACTGCTTGAAAGTAATCTAAAAGTAGTACAATCGCCCAGCCAGAAGCAACCAAAAGCAAAAAGCGGACTAAAGCAAGATTATTTAGCCGCGACCAGAAATTTTTGGCTCCTAAGCCACTCATAAGTTATTTAGGAAGGGGAAATTAAAATGGGTTGGTTAATGGTTAATGGTTAATGGTTAATGGTTAATAGTTAATAGAAAAAACGATGAACTATTAACCATTAACTATGAACTATTAACTACTAACTATTTCCAATCCAAAATCGCTTCACTTTTAACTTACAGGCTTGGAAATGGCGATCGCCACTTCCCTAGTGCATATTTCCTTAGTTTTCTGGCTTACCGTCCGAGTTCGTGCAGGCTATTTATTGCTGTGGTACACTTTTGCGTTATCGCCTCTAATTCTTCCTTATCCGTCGAACTAGGCGCTTCAATCAATTCGCCAATTCTCACCGTTACGGGAACTGGACGAGGTATCGCGCCTTTTTCCTCAATAGCTTGCGTACCCCACAAACAAACTGGTAATAGTGGTACTTTGGCTTTAGCTGCAATTAGCGCCGCGCCTCGTTTGGGGTCTGTGATGCGTCCATCTGGGGTGCGAGTACCTTGTAAAAATAGACCAACAGCCCAGCCTTCTTCTAAACATTTTAAAGCTGCACGGATAGCAGCGCGATCGCTTGTACCCCGACTCACCGGGTAAGCACCGTATAAAGTAATCGCTTGTTTTAAAACGGGAATCTTAAATAGTTCTTCTTTCGCCATGTACGCCACGGGACGGCGTAGACAATTGGAAACAATTGGCGGATCATAGTTACTTGCATGATTGCTTACCACCACCAACGGCCCGCTTTGGGGGACGTTTTCTGCACCATAAATCCGGCCCCGGAAGTAAACATGCAGCATGGGGCTAACGACAGACCACTTAAAGGCGTGGTAGAGTAACAGACTTGCAAATGGTTCGCGGTTTTTGCCCACAGAAGATAATTGAAATCAGAATAGAAATTAGCATAACAAAAAGCCTGTAGACTAAGTAATTCTTTGCAAAACCCAACCTTTTTGCTCTCCAATCTTGCAAAGTTGCTTGCCAGAAATAGATTTCATACAGCAATTTCGACAACTTGATCTGTTGACTCAATTGCATTACGACTGTTAGCAACATCAAGCCAACCTTCAATAGCATCCTTTAAATTAGCCATCACCTCCTCCATCGTGTCCCCTTCAGTAATGCAACCGGGAAGCGCGGGAACCTCTGCCCAATAACCCCCTTCTTCTGCTGGATGAATGATTGCTTTGATTTTCATACACCTAAAAGTTATTTACTCGATAAATTACTAATTATCCCACCCACATTCACAACAACTGGCAGGATAACCCTTAATAGCACCAACACCTGAGCCACAATTGCAGCATCACCATTTAAACAACGGAAAGTTTATCGACACAATCGTTACAATTGACATTGACCACATCTGACATGGTACGAGTGACTATGGTTCAAGCGACAGAACATCTTTACATTGTTAGAGATGAGCATATTCTAGGTGGTGAACCGATTATTAAGGGAACACGCACATCCGTTAGGGCAATCGTTGAAACTTGGCGTATGGGAATCGCGCCTGAAGAAATTCCAAAAGGTCTACCTCACCTAACGCTAGCGCAGGTATTCGATGCGTTAAGTTATTACAGTGACCATCAAGACGAGATCAACGATTATATTGAACGTAATCGAATTCCTGATGATTTAATTGATCCGTTGATGCGAGGCTTATGAATAGTTTGTTCATCCGTTTATACCTGGATGAAGATGTTAATGTGCTGGTGGCAGATTTGTTGAAAGCTAGAGGCTTTGATGTTTTAACCGTGAGAGATGCAGGACAACTTCAGGCAAGCGATGAAGAACAGCTTGCTTATGCAGTCAGTCAGGGAAGAACGTTGGTTACGCATAACCGAACTGATTTTGAGGAACTTATACAGACTTACTTTGATACTAAGCGAATGCACTACGGTGTAATTCTGGCTGTTCGTCGTCCACCTCAAGAGATAATGCAACGATTATTGGTAATTTTGAACCAAGTAACAGCGGATGAGATGGAAAATCAGGTTCGCTATATCTGATTGCTCAATTGGATGGTTTGCTTTTGGGTTGCCACGATTTAGACTACGGACATTTTCTAAATCTTAAGGAGTGCGCAAATTAAAGATAAGCGATCGCCGCCTATACTCATCTTAAACTGCGAAAGAAACCTAAACATTCTTCTTTAATGAGAAGAATTCACATATTCTGTAAGCTGCTTCTTGAGGACTCATCGTACTGGTATCAATAGTTAGTCCCGAATTTGGTAGTTTGGGGTATTTATGTGTTCCTGCTTGACGTATTTTCCTAAAAACTTCAACAGATCGAAGTTTACGAAACTCTGCTCGTGATGGATTTTCCATACGTCTTTCTAATTCTTCAATCGGACAAGTTAATTCAACAAATAGAACTTTTCCGCCCAATGGCTCAACGGTTTCAAGGGTATCCTGAATAAACGATGTCCGAACCGTTTGCTCCGGCGAGAAGGTAAAGATAAGTGAAATATTATGCTGAGCCGCTTGTTTGAAGACGGAAAGCCAAATTTGCTCACGCAAATTAATGAATGGTTCGCTTCCGAAATCAAAGACAGCCATTACAGCATCTACTGTCAAATGATTATGAAAAAGACGCAAGCCAGTGAGTTTTGCAAGTTCACGACCGATAGTTAGTTTACCAACAGCGGCAGGACCATAAATAAATAATAATTCCATGATTATTGCCAGCGATCGCCCACAATACTTTAACATTACAATCAGAGTAAATCTTCCTCAGATAGCTGGGCTATTTTCATCAAAGCTCTCAAGGTTCCAACTTTCAAGTCTTGATTGCGGTGAACAGGAATTGACAGGATTTGTTCTACTTCGGGGTTTTCATAAATATGATGACTGCCAGTAATTCTTCGCAAAACCCAACCTTTTTGCTCTACAATCTTGCAAAGTTGCTTGCCAGAAATAGATTTCATACAGCAATTTCGACAACTTGATCTGTTGACTCAATTGCATTACGACTGTTAGCAACATCAAGCCAACCTTCAATAGCATCCTTTAAATTAGCCATCACCTCCTCCATCGTGTCCCCTTCAGTAATGCAACCGGGAAGCGCGGGAACCTCTGCCCAATAACCCCCTTCTTCTGCTGGATGAATGATTGCTTTGATTTTCATACACCTATTAAAAAACGGATTGAAACTGATGTGTCTAATGCGACTTCACCACTCACGCTCATCCACCTGTTCAAATTCTGCGGTTACGATTTGCTGCAATTCAATTGCTTCTGCGTTACTGAGAATTCCAGCAAACTTTGCTAGGGGATGTTCACTGACTGAGTAGTTTTCCTGACGCAAAGATTGCAGAAGGGCTTGTGCTAATGCTGCGCGATCGCTCGTTGGCAATTGCAGCGCTTGTTTTTGTAGTTCTTGTAAACTCATCAGCACACTCCTTTCTGACCCAAGCGTTCTTCAATTGTAAATCGAGGTTTGATGTCTTGTTGTGGCAGTGTCGGCGGGTCTTTGCTCAAAAGCTTAGTGAACAAAAGATTAAGCTGGTAACTCAGCTATACCACGGACATTTTCTAAGATTAAATCAGAACAAGTACGTTTAATTAAACCAGTTAGCACGTTTCCAGGGCCTATTTCCACTACTCGCCCAATACCATTTTCTGGTAATGCTAGGCAAATTTCCCGCCAGCGCACTCCCCCGGTCATTTGTTGTACTAAACGCTGTTTTAAAACATCTGCCTCAATTGAGGGAATAGGTTCTACATTAGATAAAACTGGCACATTAGCTTTCTGAAATTCTACGGTGACTAAAATCTCTTGAAATTCGGCTGCGGCGACTGCCATTAAAGGTGAATGAAATGCACCAGAAACGTTTAAAGGGATAGCGCGTTTTGCCTTTACTTGAGACATTACAGCTTCTACTGCTGCTGGTGTGCCAGAAATAACAACCTGAGCCGCACTATTATCATTTGCCACCACCACATCGGGAGTTTCAGCAATGACTTTTTCTAGTTTTTGGCGGTCAAAGTTCATTAAAGCCGCCATCATCCCACCTGCGGCGCTGTCCATGAGTTCGGCGCGGCGCTTCACCAAGCGCAACCCCGCAGACCATGTAAACACGCCAGCTACGTAAAGAGCAATGTATTCTCCTAAACTGTGACCTGCAACTAGATTCGGCTGTTCTTTTTCTCGCAGGATATCAGCAAGAATACTTTCTACCACATACAAACAGGGCTGAGTGTAGAGGGTGCGTGATAGTTTATCAGCATCGTCTTGGCAGATTTCGATGACAGACCAGCCTAAAATTTCTTCGGCTTGGGCAAACTTATCTTTTGCAGATGGTAAATCTAGTAAATCTGTTCCCATTCCCAGTGCTTGGGAACCTTGTCCGGGAAATACCCATGCGGTTTTAGTCATTGGTCATTAGTCAAGAGTGATTAGTTAGGAGTTAGGAGTTAGGAGTTAGGAGTTAAGAATTGAATGTTTTGAGTTTTGAGTTTTGATTTTTACAACACGTTTGTAAGGGCTACTTTTTGTACACTATTTCAAACATTTTCAACTCATAACTCCTAACTCCTAACTCCTAACTCCTTTACTTTCCCCATTGAAAAATAGCAGCACCCCAGGTCAATCCTGCACCAAATCCTGATGCAGCAATGATGTCATTTTGTTTTACTTTACCCTGCCGCACTGCTTCATCTAAGGCAAGGGGAATAGAAGCGGCAGAGGTGTTGCCGTAATCGGCAAGATTACTGATAACTTTATGTTCGGGAATATTCAAGCGCTGGGCTACGGCGTCGAGTATGCGTTGATTGGCTTGATGTAATAACAACCAATCTATTTGTTCGACGCTGAGGTTGGCGCGAAATAAAGCTTTATCAATGGCTTCTGGTACTTTTTGTACAGCAAAGCGGTAAACTTCTTTACCATTCATTGTGATGGGCTGAAAGTTACCTTTACCAACAGTCACGTCTGGGAGCAAGTCTGTGGCTTGCGGTGCTAAGGCAAGGTTCAGACAGTTGTTTTGAGTGCCATCGCTTCTCAGTTCAAATCCCAGTAAGCGATCGCTCTTATTAGATGCCTGCAATACTACTGCCCCAGCGCCATCTCCGAATAATACACAGGTACGCCTGTCTTGCCAATCTACCCAACGAGAGAGGATATCAGCCCCAATCAGCAATACGTTTCGATATACACCAGTTCTAATATATTGGGCAGCTGTTACCAGCCCAAACACAAAACCGGAACAAGCAGCAGTCAAGTCAAATGCTACTGCGTTGCTTGCTCCTAATCCTGCTTGAATTTGACAAGCACTGCCAAACAGATCATCAGGCGTAGAGGTTGCCAGCAGAATTAAATCCAAATCTTCTGGTCTAATCCCTGCCATCGCGATCGCCTGTTTGCTAGCGGCTGTGGCGATCGCTACTAAAGATTCACCTGGTTTTGCTAAACACCGTTGACGAATTCCTGTTCTTGTGGTAATCCACTCATCCGATGTTTCAACCAGTTTAGTCAGTCCTTGGTTATCCAGGCAAGTAGCTGGTACTGCTGAGCCACTTCCTGTAATTGTTACTCCTATATTTTGCACTCCGGCTTCTCCCAAGCTATCAGCATTTTGTCATTGGTCATTGGTCATTAGTCCTTTGTCCTTTGTCTTGTGTCCATACAAATGACAAATGACAAATGACAAATGACTATTGATTGCTTTCGGACGATAAACGCCCGGAGGTTTGGCTTTGATATTGCGACTGAATTCTGTGCAGTACCTGATTATCTACCGCATCTTTTGCCAAGCGAACTGCATTAAAAATCGAAGGAGCTTGGGAGCTACCATGACCTATAATGCAAATGCCAGCTACACCTAGAAGCAAAGCTCCTCCGTGTTCGGCATGGTCAATCCGCTGCTTAATTCGCTTCAAATTGGGTTTTAAAATTGCCGTACCTAATTGACCGTGCAATCCTTGAGGTAACTCTTCCCTCATAATTTGCAACACTATTTCTCCGACCGCTTCGGCGAATTTTAACAACACATTGCCCACAAAGCCATCACACACAATTACGTCAAACTGGCCCGAAAGTACGTCACGTCCTTCAGCATTGCCAATAAAAGCTATTTGGCTATTTTCCCGTAATAGTTGGTGGGCGCGGACAGCAGCATCGTTACCTTTGCAGTCTTCCTCACCGATATTCAACAAACCTACTTTCGGTTCGCTGACACCCAAAACATACTGACTATAAATAGACCCCATGAAAGCAAATTGCTCTAAAAACTTTGGACGGCAGTCTACGTTAGCGCCGACATCAAGTACTAATACTTGTTTGCTGGCTACCATCGTCGGAAACACCGCGCCAATAGCTGGACGGTCAATTCCTCGCAGTCGTCCTAAACGGAGCAAAGCTGCTGCCATTGCTGCGCCTGAGTGACCGGCAGAAATTACAGCATCTGCCTGTCCCTGCTTCACCAAATCCATCGCTACATTAATTGAAGCCTGCGGTTTGCGTCTGATAGCGCTCAAAGGCTCCTCTTCCATAGCGATCGCGTCCTCTGCTGGAACGATCTGTACCTGTCCTAAGTTTGTTTTTGGCAGGACTGCTTCTAATTTTTGGGGATCTCCCACCAATAATATTTCCACACCCAATTCTTCTCGCGCCCGTAGTGCGCCAGCAACGATTTCACTGGGTGCGTGATCCCCTCCCATTGCGTCAATTGCGATCCGTACGCAAGTCGATCCCATTGCTCAAAGCTTCTAGAAACCTTACAAATTTTACCAGATGCCTTTGCTGAAAGTTATAGATTGATGACTGTCAAATCGTACTCATCAACCGACGCATCAATTTTTGGATAAAAAGCGTGAAGTATAAAGTTTTAAATCAACCTACGCATCAATTTGAGGTTTCTTACGCACTTTATTCTTGTTGCATTTATCCTTTATTCTTTCAAACACAGGTTCTGCCAAGCCCAACATAGCACGGAATTACTCTTATCACTTGCTTTTGGAATCACACAATACAGAATTTGTTGGTTGGTGTTTGTTGGTGGTTGGTTGTTGGTTGTTGTTTGTTGGTTGTTGGTGGTTAGTTGTTAAAACAGACAACAGTGAACAGGCGTATGTTAAGGGATTTACACCTAGTAACTGAATAACTGATAAATGTTAAATATCCCACCAACCATCAACTATCAACAAACAACGATATTTTAAATAAGTACTGCTAATATCAGAAAATGCTAGAAATTTGCCTGATGTCAAAACTGTTTTTAGAAAAGATGGGATATGCACTAGGGCAATGGGCATTGGGCAATGGGCATTGGGCAGGGGGCATTGGGCAAGGGGCATTGGGCAAGGGGCATTGGGCAAGGGGCATTGGGCAGGGGGCATTGGGCAAGGGGCATTGGGAATAGGGAAAAATCCAATGACAAATGACTAATGACTAATGACTAATGACTATGTTATAAACCGCACTTTCGCAAGCAAAAATCAGCAGTTATGATTAATTTCTCAATGTTAGGTAGCATTGAGTACTTAAATAAAATATTACAAAAACATCAAGTGGCATATTCTTGTGTAGAGGAGTGAAGGATGCTGGAATTATTGGGTTCAGGTGTAATTTCCATGTGGCTGGAGATGGCTGGAGTCCAGGTCAAGCCTGTAGCTCCTTTAGATGTGGTAGCTTGGCAAAGTAGCCCCGGCTTGATTCTTGCCCCCGATCCAAGTCCAGCAGGAACAAAAACAGTACAGGAATATCTCAAAGGATTAATAACATCAAAATTAGTGGATGCTAATCTGGCTGCAAGTCAAGGCATTTGGATCCAGTCAGGGCCGATGTTGATGGCTAATCACCAAGGTACTACTCCTCTACCTGCTGCTTCTTTAACTAAGACTGCTACCTCTCTGGTTGCGTTGAAAACTTTGGGGCCAGACTATCGCTATGAGACTTTAGTTAGTGCCACCGGACCAATACAAAATGGAGTTTTGCAGGGCGATTTAGTTATAACTGGCGGTGGCGATCCTTTGTTTGTCTGGGAAGAAGCGATCGCTCTTGCCAATACTCTTCATAAGATGGGAATCAAGCGAGTGGCAGGAAATTTGGTCGTTAATGGCAATTTTGCCATGAATTTCCAACGAAATCCACTCTTAGCAGGTCAGGCACTCAAGCAAGCAGTACATTACGCCACTTGGCCCCGTGGAGTCAATCTACAATACTCGCTCATGCCCAAGGGTACACCCAAACCGCAACTCGTCATAGCCGGTACTGTGAAATACGAGATGCAGCCAAATCCACAACAAACCTTACTGATACGTCATCGTTCTTTACCTTTGAAGCAAATTATCAAGGAAATGAACGTTTTCAGTAATAATGATATGGCTGAGATGCTAGCGGAATCGGTAGGTGGTGCTGGTGTAGTGCAAGTAAAAGCCGCCCAGTTGGCGAGGGTTCCAGTATCGGAAATTCAGTTAATTAACGGTTCCGGATTGGGAGTAGAAAATCGTATTTCTCCCAGAGCAGTTTGTGCGATGTTTATGGCAATTCAAAAGGAAGCACTGGCGCATGGTTTAAGTGTATCAGACTTATTCCCCATGTCTGGATTCGACAATCGGGGAACAATGCACGCCAGACATATGCCTGCGGCGACTGTGATGAAAACGGGTACTCTGCGGGATGTTAGCGCTTTAGCAGGAGTGATGCCCACACGCGATCGCGGTATGGTTTGGTTTGCGATTATAAATCGTGGTCCCTACGTCTCAAATTTCCGCCTTGAACAAGACAAGTTATTGCAACGTCTTGTACAGCAATTACAAATACCTCAAGAAGTCCCCGCCGCCCTCGCTCCTCATTCTCCTATAAACTCTGTACCGCCGCTAGGTGAAGTTAGTCGCAATGAAATTGTGTTTAGGAGTTAGGAGTTAGGAGTTAGGAGTTAGGAGTTAGGAGTTAGTTGTTCATGGTTAATGGTTAATGGTTAATAGCGTGACATCTTGCACCATTCTCAATAACCCAAAAATTTTGAACTTTGGACAATATGACAATGGTTTTAACCCGTTTTAAACGGGTTTTAGCTAAAGTGTGGAAATTTATTTCACGGCTTTTTTCATGGTTAATGGTTCCAACTTAGAGACGGCGGAGCCTCCAAAACCTCGTTACCAGGTTCAACCTGGTAACGAGAATAAGAGCCTCTGGCTCCCATTGACTATTGACTATTGACCATTGACTCTTGACTGTTCCTGCGGAATAATTTCTGTAACAACCCTGTTACCTGAATTACCACCATTGACAACAATGTTTTCTGTCTGTAAATTACCGACGGCTGTATCACCATTAAATGTCATTGGTGGATCAGCTTGTTTATAAACTACATCACCCTTCGCTTCAACTAATTTCTTATCAAGAAACCAAGTTAAATTCTTAGATTTAATCGACTGGCGACGTTGACCAACACCATTAACATTTCCTGTTAAATAAACAGTTTTTTGCGGTATTTTTAATTCTCCTTGATTGGCAGTCACGGTTACATTTTCGGCTCGATGGAACACACGCACGGGAGCATTTGTTGTTACAGTTTCTGTGTTCAAATTCCAGGTTGCCGAGTTACTAGCAATTTGCATTGGTGGATCTAGTAACTCTATTTGGGCGTTTTTTGTCACCGTGGCAATTTTGGTTTTCAAGTTAACTTCAGCAGCGTCTCCTTTACCACGGTCGGTAATTTGATTGTTTTTATAACGGTCAATTACCACTGAGCGATCGGCAATTAATTTTTCTTCTTTAACTTGCCAAATCAAATGTTCGGTTCGCATTTGCAATGTCGGATCGGCGGAGTTTGCAACTACACCTCCAGAAAAATTTATACGCTGAGTCCGGGTTTTTACTCGCGCTTCCTGCGCCACAGCCTGTAGTTGTTTATGAGTACCGTTGATTTTGTTGCGGACTATCAACAAATCTTCTTGCGGACGCCATTCTAATTCATTACCGCGCAATACAACGCCATTTTTAGGATCTGTAGCTATTATCTTTCCCTTGAGAAATAATTGCTTACCATCCTGTTCTATATCAGCCTTGTCTGCTTGTACTTGGTAAACAATTTGACCATCTTGATAAAGTTCACCATAGGGATTTTCAGCTTGACCAATTTGCCTTTCTTTAGTGTATTTTGCCTGTTTGGCCCTAACTTTCCAAATTGGTCGTCCGATTTCATCTGCTTGTTCTAAGGTGACATCAAAGAAAGTCAATTTGCTTTCCAAGTCTTGGGGAGATTGACTTTCAGTTTGTGATTTATTAGTTGTACGCGGTTGACCCCCACAGGCAACTAATGTAAATAGCAGGAGTAAGGTAAGAAAGAGGGAGGGAGTGGGGAGTGGGGAGTGGGCATTGGGCATTGGGCATTGGGCATTGGGAATTGGGAATTGGGGATTGGGAATTAGGGATTGGGAATTGGGGATTGGGAATTGGGAATTGGGAATTGGTTTTCTTACCGATGCCCGATGCCCGATGCCCGATGCCCTTTGCCCAATGCCCAATCCCCAATGCCCCTTGCCCAATGCCCTTTGCCCAATGCCCTTTGCCCAATGCCCCTTGTCCTCTTTTCCCGTCCTCTGATGAAATAGCTTCATTCTGGAATTTCTAAATGACCTTCAGTCATTTCTCTAGGTTGATGGGGTTGAGGATCTAAAAAATCCATTCCCGATAAGGGTCGATATGGATAGCTTTGGCGTGGAGTTTTTTGGATATCTTCTTTGACGGCTTCTAAGTCTATATAGCGATCGCTCACATTAATTAAGCTGTCACTTGTCATTGAACGCAAACTCACTACTTCTACCCGCACCCCCCGATAGCTAACTGAGTTAACCGCGTATGCCAAATCACCATCACCACTAACTAAGACCGCTGTATCATAAGAATCTACCAATGCCATCATATCTACGGCAATTTCTACATCTAAGTTGGCTTTTTTCGATCCATCTGGCAGTTGCACTAAATCCTTAGCAATGACTCGATAACCGTTGCGGCGCATCCACAGTAGAAAACCCTGTTGCTTCTCATTTGTCCGATCTACACCCGTATAAAAGAAAGCGCGTAACAGTCTCGAACCGCCTGTTAATCTACACAATAACTTAGTGTAATCAATTTCAATTCCTAGTTGCAGCGCTGCATAAAATAAATTTGATCCATCAATAAATATCGCTACCCGACCTCGATTTTCCAAAACTTGCTCCGGCGTGAATATCGAGTCGTTTTCCAGATTATTCAACATTGTTGTCATACCTCATTCTTATCAATGCAATAATTGATACTTGATTTTGGATTTAGAAAAAGTTGGGCTTATGATAAGCTGACAGGGCTAATAAAATCAGCCCCGATTGAATAAACAAAATCAGATTTTGAAATAAAAGAGCTAAGTAATTGTTATTTAGGTGGTTCTATGCGTTTAAACACAGGACGGGGTTCACCCAATTTTTGTTTGTCGCTTAATACTCCCCATGCACTATGAATGTCAAAAGGAGCATCAATTGCAGTTTGCGCTTGGTCGTTGAAGTCAATTCCAAATCCCAGTTGCCGGTAAATTTCGCTACTGATATTTGGAATCACCGGGGACAGGAGATAAGCGGCTAACCTCACAGATTCCAAGACTGCATACAGTACTTCTTCTACCGCCTTTTGTTGTCCTTGTTTATACAATGACCACGGAGCTTGCTCATCAATAAACTTGTTACAGGCGCGCACCAGATTCAAAGTAGCCTCACAGGCCTGATTGAACGCTAGCGCTTCATAGGTATTTTTTACCTGTTCCCCAAGAGGTAAAGCGATCGCTTTCAAAGCACTCTCTACAGGAATATCTTCACTTGTAATCGAGGGCACATTCCCAGCGCAATATTTCTTCACCATGTTCAAAGTGCGATTGAGCAAATTCCCTAAGTCATTTGCCAAATCTGCATTCAGAACATTAATGAATCTAACTTCATTAAAATCGCCATCTTTACCAAATTCGATTTCCTTAAGGAAGTAATAACGAACGGCGTCAGCACTATAGGTTTTGGTTAGCGCTACCGCATCGATGGTATTACCAAGGCTTTTACCCATTTTTTGACCATCTTTGGTGAGAAAGCCATGTCCAAATACTCGTTCTGGTAGAGGCAAACCCGCTGATATTAGCATTGCTGGCCAGTAAACTGCATGGAAACGCAAGATATCCTTACCAATTAAATGCAAGTTTATTGGCCACCATTTTGCTAAAGCGTTTTCTAAATTAGGTTCTGCCTCTGGTTCTAGTAACGCTGTTACATAACCCAGCAGTGCATCAAACCAGACATAAAGAGTATGATTCGGATCGGTTGGTACCGGAAAACCCCAGTCCACATTTACTCGTGAAATCGAAAAGTCCTGTAACCCCTGTTTGACAAAGTTTAGGACTTCATTACGACGACTTTCTGGCTGGATAAAATCGGGTCGAGATTGGTAGAGTTCTTCTAAATGGCTTTGATATTTAGATAAGCGGAAAAAGTAGTTCTGCTCATCTCGCCACTCTACTTGTTTGTTAGTATGAATGGGACAGCGATTTCCCTCTAGCAGTTCCCGTTCTTCTTTAAATTCTTCGCAAGAAACACAATACCACCCTTTTTGTTGTCCTTGGTAGATATCACCTTTTTCCCAGACTCGCTGGAAGAATTCTTTTACAAGCGCTTCGTGGCGAGTATTGCTAGTGCGAATAAAGCGGTCATATTTAATATTTAGTAACTCCCACAGGGAAACAAAACCAGCAGACATTTCATCACAAAAGGCTTTTGGTGGCAACCCTTTGCTTTCGGCTGATCGCTGAATTTTTTGCCCATGTTCATCTGTGCCTGTGATTAGCAATACCGGACGTCCCAAAAGTCTTTGAAAGCGTGCCAGTACATCCGCTGCAATTGTCGTATACGCACTACCAATATGGGGCAAATCATTAACGTAATATAGCGGTGTTGTCAGTGCAAATGTTTTTTCTACTTTATTCTGTTGATTCATGCACAATTAAAAAAAACGACTTGTTAAAACAGTTTTCTATCTAGCTTATATGGCTAAAACCACGTAATTATATAACATAACTTACATTTTTTCAAGCTCCACTATAATGTTAGCAAATTTTTTTGGATCGAAATTGGTTTGTAATGGGTAAAAATTCAGGAAAATTATGCCATAAAGAGACAAATTTGCAGTTAATTATCTCTTTCAAACCTCTTATTTGATGGATTGTGACACTAGAAATGTACATATCTTTTTTGCAAAGGATTTTCATGGCTTTTTTGATAAAACATTATCTACCTGGAGACAGTCACTGGGTTGGTAAAGAAATGTAACAATCGTATGCAGAAATACATTTATATTCGTAGAAAATTTATATTGACAAAGTATGAGTGTAGATAGCCCGTTGAATATTTCTCGCTGGTTGTTAGCAGCACTCTCAACAAAAATGTTTCGCTACTATGAGAATCGCATCCCCCAAGACGCCAGCGTTTTAGTAGTCAGCAATCACCGTAGCTTTATGGATGCACCGATTTTAATGGAGGCGTTATCTAGTCCAATTCGCTTTGCTTGCCATCATTACATGGGACAAGTGCCAGTGATGCGAGAAATAGTTACAGGACAATTAGGATGCTTCCCTTTAGAGGTGAACGAACAGCGCCAGCACAGTTTTTTTCACCAAGCGCAACAGTTGTTGCAATCAAAACAAGCGGTGGGGGTATTTCCCGAAGGAACACAACCAATGGTGAAATTTACCCAGCCTAATCGGGTGGGCGAGTTTCAGCGAGGATTTGCCCATTTGGCATTGCGAGCTAGTGTACAAGATTTAGCAATTTTGCCAGTAGCGATCGCCTCCCTAGAAGAAATTAACACATCCGCTGTACCTTTGAGGCTATTAAGCTTATTTGATCCATCAGAACCCTTGTTTAATCAGCCTGGTTGGCATCCTTTAGTTATATATAATCGTGTTGCAGTATTAATAGGTCATCCTTATTGGATTACATCTCAACACCATAAACAATACCAGGGAAAACAAGCCAAAACTGTTGTGGCTGAACTGACAGAACACTGTCATAGCGAAATAAGCAACTTGCTACGTGAAGGATGTTATTAAAGTCATTTGTCCTTTGTCATTTGTCATTTGTCCTTTGTCCTTTGTCCTTTGTCCTTTGTCATTTGTCAAAAGTCTTTACACTTGACCAATGACCAATGACCAATGACCAATGACTAATGACCAATGACTAATGACCAATGACTAATGACCAATGAC
>JBHYDF010000201.1:0-16245 GCA_051861145.1 Nostocaceae cyanobacterium | reverse complement strand
ACCATTAACCATTAACCATTAACCATTAACCATTAACCATTAACCACTAACCACTTTCTCTTTTGGTAAATTTGGTGATATTGCTTGTTGAGCGATCGCGTCATAAAATAAAGCTTCGTACTGGTCTAACGCTTGCTCAAAGGAATAACGCTCAACTGCAAATTTTCTGCCTTTAGTAGCTAAAGTTGCCGCTAGTACAGGATTTTCATATAAACTGATAATTGCTGCTGCCAAAGCATCCGCTGATTCAGGGACAACAACTAAGCCTCCTCCACTTTGACGGATCGCACAACCAGCTGTGCCAGATGCAGGAACTGAGGCTACTATTGGGCGACCACTTGCCAGCAATAATGGTATTTTAGATGGCATATTGAAAGAAATCACATTGCGCTTCTGCACAACCAAACCAATATCAGCTGCTGCCAACATTTCGGGTAGTTTTTCTCGCGTTTGTAACGGCAACAACAATACATTATCTGCCCCACAATCATTACAATATTCTTGCAATCTTGCTAATGCTGTTGATTCACCTGCAATTACAAAGACAATTTCGGGAATATGACGCAAGCAAGCTGCTGCTTCTATTACTGTTTCTAATCCTTGTGTCAGTGCAATATTACCTGAGTACAATACTACATATTTATCGTCTAATTTATAAGCAGTTCTCCAAGTATTTTTATTCTTGGCTAGGGGACGAATAAAATTGACATTTACCCAATTAGGAATGCAGGTAATTTTATTAGCAGGTACACCTTTATTAACTAAATTTTCGACAAACCCATCACTAATAACACTAATAGTATGTGCAGATTTATATGCAAATTTTTCTAAAGCTTCCAGAGTTCGGATCATCGATTTATTTTTGAGCAATCCGACACGTACGGCAGCTTCTGGTAAGATATCTTGCACATTCAGCACTACTGGGCAATGGTAGAGCCAACCTAGTAAACTTGCAGGCAGCGAAACCAATAGAGGAGGAACCGTTAAAAGAATTACATCGGGTCGCCAGCCGTTGAGGGCTTGCGGTAAGCTGGTGAAGACAAAGCTTAATTCCAGCAGCAACCGATCCAGGACGTTAGGTTTGGACTTAATCCGCAAGTAACAACGCTGGATAGTAACGCCATTTAATGTTTCTGTAACATACCCTTTACCCCGATACTCTTCGTAAATTTGGCGTTGAGGATAATTAGGCATTCCTGTAATCACCCGTACAGAATGACCACGCTTCACTAGTCCTTCTGCCAGTTCCGTCATTAAAGGAGCAATTCCAATCGGTTCTGGATGGTAGTTGTAGGAATAAATTAGAATGTGCATTTTCTATATTCCCTTCCTGAAGTCAGCCATAGAGTGTAGGCATTGCAATTCGTCTGCTTTAAGTCACGGCAAAAATTTTTGCCAGTGTCATCGAAATCGGAAGTAGGCTTAAAACTAACAACCCGTACTGCCAATTTGTAAAACCAGCAGCGACTGTAGCATCTAATATAATTAGCGACAAGACACCTACCTTTACCGCTGTTCGGATCTGTTGTGAAGTTGGTTTGCGTACGGCTTGAATAAAAGGAAACAGCACCCTAATAGCAAATAATACAACGAATGGTAATGCTGCTAACACTTGATATTCTTTTAAGTATCCCAGTCCTAATAGTCCAGCAATGACTATCCCTATTAACAGAGGTGCAATGATAACCGTACTACCCTTTGCTCCGTGTACTTCTCCTCGACTCAGGACGGTGATAGCAGCAATGTAAACTACGGGGATCAAAGCCAAAAACCAATACTGTACCATCATTATTGGTATTACACTCACACCCAGCAATAAATTACCGCCGCGACAAATTCCCATGTTCACAGGCCCAAAAACAGGATGGTGTTTCCCAAAAGCATCATATACAACAGCGGCGAAAGCAACACCACAAGCCACAGTTGCGCTCAACCACGAGACTTGAGCCGCAGCCACTACACCCATACCTAATAACAAACTCCCCAATAAGGTAGCAATTTTAATAGATGCCCTACCACTAGGAATCGGTCGTTCCGGTCGTTCTTTTGCGTCTAATCCTGCATCAAATACATCATTAAAAACTACTCCACCTCCGTATAATCCCGTAGTGGATAAAAGTAACCATCCTAGAGCAGCGAAATCTAAATAACTAGAAGCAGCAAAACCAGCTAGGACATCTGCCCACGCTGTAACAATGTTAGCTGGTCGCATCAATTGTAGATATGCCCAGAGGCGAGAGGAAGGGAAAGTTGCTGTGTTCATGGTGGGGAGGCGCGGAGTTAGGAGTTAGGAGTTAGGAGTTAGGAGTTGTAGAGACGCGCTGTTTGAAGCGTCTCTACAGGAGTTAGGAGTTAGGAAAGATAAATGACTAATGACCATTGACTAATGACTAATGACTAATGACTAATGACTATTGACTATTCAATTAATGAGTATTCGCGGGTGGACTCAACAATTGGTTGTTGTCCTCGGAGTACGGAATTACCACTGAATAATTGTCGTTGGTCTATGGCTGGTGGGTTGAGCCAGTCTGATTCTTGCATTTGACCGCTTTGGCTGTAAGCGAAGAGTGCATTTTCATAACAAACTGCGCGTACGTGTGTTTCTTTTATTCCCCGTTGCAACATTAATTGGGCTGTTTTTGGCACAGCTAGGGGATCGCTAACTCCCCAATCTGCACTGCTGTCTACGATAATGCGATCGCATCCATATTCACGCACAATCTCAACCATCCGAGCATTCCCCATTTTGGTATGGGGGTAAATTGTAAACGCTGCCCAAAAACCCCGATCCAATACTTCCTGTACTGTCTCTTCATTGTTGTGATCTACAATTACCCGCGATGGATCTAACCCATGCTCGATGCAAACATCCATGCTGCGGCTCGTGCCTGCTTTTTTGTTCCGATGTGGTGTATGAATCATCACCGGCAAGTCTAGTAATCTTGCTAATTCTAGCTGTTGCCGAAAATATTTATCTTCTGCCAAAGTCATGTCGTCGTAGCCTATTTCACCAATGGCTACAACTCCCTCTTTACAAGCATACAGTGGCAACAGTTCCATTACTTGCTCTGCCAATGCTTCGTTATTGGCTTCTTTCGAGTTCAGTCCAATTGTACAGTAATGTCTGATACCAAACTGTGCAGCCCGGAAACGTTCCCATCCAACCAAGCTACTGAAGTAATCTTGAAATGAACCCACATTAGTACGGGGTTGTCCTAACCAGAAAGCGGGTTCAATTACAGCGACAATGCCAGCTTCTCGCATTTTCTGGTAATCGTCGGTTGTGCGAGAAGACATATGTATGTGAGGGTCGATAAACATCATATGAAGTGGGGAGTAGGGAGTAGGGAGTAGGGAATTGGGCATTGGGCATTGGGAATTGGGAATTGAGAATTGGGCATTGGGAATTGGGCATTGGGAATTGGGCATTGGTTTTCTTACCATTGCCCCTTCTTGCCTCTTGCCCGATGCCCCTTGCCCGATGTCCCATGCCCGATGCCCAATTCCCAATGCCCAATGCCCAATGCCCCTACCAGTCGCCAAAGTTCGGGAGATACTGAGCGTTTGGCTGCCCTGCGTTCGTGGGCATAGTCGATGAGCATTTTAGCTAGTTCTGGGTTGGCACGCTGATCAATTCCCTGAATTAAATACAGAGGACTACCGACAAATAGGGCTTTTAGTACCATTTGATTCCATGCCACGTCTTCCAAATACTCTGCTGGATAAGGATTTCGTAAAGCCACGGCGTTGAAAACTGCTGTCATGTTGCTGCGAATACCCTCAGCCGCACGAGTACGCAGTTGTTCTGGATAAGGAAAAAGCGGTAACGCTTGATACAACGCTACTAACTCTCCTACGTCGGCGGCATTGAATACTTGCTCTAAGGTGTATAAATATTTCTCTGCATTGTCTGGGGGTAAAGTCAGTACCAGTAGTGTACGAGCGGCTTGATCCACACTCCAATGACTGGGAACCCAACCGATCCGCGCTGCTGTTGCTGCTTCTAAATCTTCTTTTGTTAGCTCGAGGTCGTGTTTGCCTGTATAACGAGGCACGGCACTAAATGCAGTGAAAAACACTCTTACGTTAGCACCGCTTGCAATTTGCTGTCTCTTTTCATCCAGCCATATCAGACTTGCTGGATGTACTCGCTGTGCAACCCAGTTGTGTAGCAGGTTGGTAACGCTAGTCAAATTCCGCTCAATTACCGCAGACATAAGATTTACTTAGATAATTTTTTGTTCTTTGGCGATCGCGAGGGAATATCTAGACCGTATTTTCTTGTCAAACTACTTTTTACAAGATCCTCTAGGTGAGCTTCCCCTATCCTCTTCTTGAGTTTCCCACTTAATCCTCCCTCCAAAGAAAGACTTTTGGATAATTACTTACCTGTTTTTAAGATTTTGCTCATATCACATAGATAAAATTCAATGATATGATTTTTCGTTCTTTGGCTGGAAGGAATACTTGGTGGGAGGTAGAGCCTCCCGGAATATTTTCCCTGGTTATAGTTCAGGAAAAAGAATTAGGTTAAAAAGGAGATTTTTCTGGCGCGATCGCGATCGCAACTTTTCGCTGTTTATTTTTCCGCAATGTTGTAGTAGCACCAACAGCTAATAAGCTGATACCTAATACCGAGGCTGGCTCAGGTACTGTGGTTCTGCCTTCTACACTCAACTTCTGGACGCGACCTTGGAAGAAATCGCCGACATACAAATTACCATCGTCGTAGTGTGCGCCAGCAGTCCAGTTAAAGACGCCTGGTGTGAGGTCGAGGGGATCGCCAAAGGGAGGTGAACCTTGGGCAGGAGGTGGTACAATTTCGCCAGCTGCATTGCGGGCAGGTTCGCCATATGCAGTTAGAAAATTACCGTCTTTATCGAATACTTGGACGCGGCTGTTTTGAGAGTCAGACACATAGATATTGTCATACTCGTCTACTTCTATGCCGATCGCTTCTCTAAACTGCCCAGGTGCAGAGCCAGTAGAACCAAAGGCAAACAGAGGATTACCTTCTGGATCAAGTACCTGAACGCGACCATTGTACTGGTCGGTAACATAGATATTTCCAGTATTTTGGGATATGTTTAAACCCGCAGGTCCAGAAAACTGTCCGATTTCGCTTCCTGGACCGCCAATGGTCTTGATTAACTCACCTGTCTTGCCATCATATTTTTTCACTACGTCAGCACTAAAATCAGTAATGTACAAATCGCCATTGCGATCAAATTGCATACCTCCTGGTCCAAAGAAGATCCTACCCTCTACACGACCGCCAAAGGAGCCGTAGGATCTAATGTATTCCCCCGTGTTAGGGTTGTATACATCAATTTCGCTGTTGAAAACATCACCTACATGCAGGTCGCCAGTTGTGGGTTGAAATTTTAGGTCTGCTGGTTCGTCGAAACCTTCTCCACGTCCCTGACGACCACTACCAACTGACCCTATATATTCACCCTGAGGGTTGAATACTTCGACCTTGTTACCGAGGTTCGCGTTAAAACTGCCGTCCGGGTTCAGACCGCGACCGTTACTGATATAGATTTTTCCGGTTGAGTCCTGTACACCTATGCCTTGAGGAACAAAAAGCTGACCGGGACCAAAGCCAGGTTCGCCAATTTGACTCTCGTATTTTAGGCTTAACGCCAAGGTTTGGGCTGTTGTTGCCAAAACCATGAATCCAGCGCTGACAAGGGCGATTGATATATCTTTTACTAATCCCATAATGAAGTCCTCGTTGTATGAGCTATACTCTTGGCTGGGATAATTTTTTCCCGGTCTAGTCTGGGAATTTTCAAGTTGGGAGCTGCTGCTACTTTTTTGAAACACCACTCTTTATGTAGCCAGCAGCCTTTTTCGTCAGTATTTCCAGATACTTTTTATACCGGAAATTAAAGGGTTTCTACCTTAGCTAGCAACTCTTCGCACTTCTTTTCGTTGCGTTTGCGCTTGAGTTGCATTGCTAAAGCACCAAGCGTCAACAAGCCTACTACTGAAGCTGGTTCGGGGACTCTCTTCGCGTCGGGATCAATCTTGACGAGTTGTCCTCCTCGTTCTCCTGCTGCGAGTCTGGCTCGGTTGGAGGTATATAAATTACCATCAGGACCAAAAAATAATCCAGAAGCCGCTTCTAGTCCATCACCATTCCAGATAGTTTCGCGAGTACCATCTTTGGCGATTTTGATAATAGAACCACTAATATCATCAATGATATTACCGCCCTGTTCTATGGCTTTCCATTCCGACTGATTCATGTGTTGCAATACATACAAATTGCCCTCGGCGTCGTATGTTGCACCAGTCAGTTGAGTAAAACCATCAGTGATGGTTTGTATTGATAAATCATCTGGGTTAACTGAATGGATACGTGCTTTATCTTCTGGATAGGGAAAATAAGTATATTCCGCGACTGTTAAACTGCCATCGGGAGCAGTTGTGATACCTGTGGGTACTGATTGGTATGTAATGGGGAAGGATTGACCTGGAGGTAATTCCCCTGCCGAACTTGGAGGTGCTTCCCCTTCCAGACCTGGAGGTATTTCGCCTGCTGGAGGAACATCTGGGAATTCGAGTTGACTTTGATCTATTTGTAGTGTTGGAAAGGGTTCTACTTTCTTAATACCACTGCCATCGAGTCCTACAGAATATATAACGTTTGAGCCACCATCAACGACGTAAGCATTATCACCCTTAATTTCCATAGCATAAGGGTTGTTAATCAAATCGCTACCATCAGGATTATTTGCTATTTCATATTTTGCAAAATCGGCAATACTTGTCAGTCCACCAGTGTTTAAGTCTACTTTGTATAATTGTCCGAGTGAAGGGCTTGCTAATTGGGTATCACGCAGAGTCGGATCGCCAGCAAGACCCATTAATAGATAAGCATTGCCTTTGTCATCAAATTTGAAGTCCGCAGGACCGGCAGCTTGTTCGCCAGAGGGTGTTAATGCAAGAGACGGAAGATTCGGAATTACAGTTGTTTTTGTACCGTCTGGAGCAATTTTGATAACAGAACCACTATTACCAGAACATAAGGGGATAAATTGGGCGCTAGGTGATGGTATACAGTTGACTCCGCCGTTTCCATCGCCCCCTTTACCACTCTCTGTCAGATAAATACTACCGTCAGGTGCCCAGTCGAAGTTACGGGGGTTATTAAGACCGTCGGAAACTACCTCAAATGTTGCTGCTTGTGCAGCTTGTGTTCCAGTAAAAGCAGCAATACCAAAAGAGAATATTGTTAGGGCAAATAAGTTGAATTTCATACTTTTTGAGATTCAATTAATGTTGGTAATTTGTGTGTGAAAGGTTTTAGGACTTTAAAGAAAATAAATCTCAGTACAAATCCTATTGATTGTCAATTTTTATGACTTGCCCTTGTCCAGGACAACCACCTCGATTTATCAGGTAAAAATCACCATCAGAACTAATAGTTAAAGCGGTAGGTGATTCTAATCCATTACCACTGAGGATGGTTGTACGAGTACCATCAGTTGCTATTTTTATAAGAGTTCCATCTAGTTTTCCTTTCCAACCTGATTGATTGGCGTACTGTAAAGCATATAAATTACCTTGAGCATCGAACGCTAAGTCAATTAGTTGTGTAAAACCATCTGCATAGACTGTTGTTTTTCCATCAGCATCAACTCGGTGGATTCTTGCTTGACCTTCTGGAAAAGGAAAACCTGTAAATTCGCTAATGTAATAAGCACCATCGGGACCTTTAGCAACGGCTGTAGGTACTGGTTGAATTGCCAATTGGGATGGTGGTGCTTGGCGATAAGCGTTAGGAGGTGGAACGTGTCCCCGGTCGAAATTTTGCGAGTTAGAACCTGGGAAGATTGGATTAGTTAATATTTGCTTGGGAAAGATAGCGATCGCCTCCAATTTACTCCCATCAATTCCCACACTCAATAGGTCGTTCGCACCAGCATCAACTACAACAATTTTGTTTCCATCTATTAATAAAGCTAAAGGATTACTAACTACTTCACTTCCATCGGGATTATTAACAAGTTCATAGTTAGCTATATCAGCAATACTTACCCATGAATTCCTATTAAAGTCAGGAGTAATGATTTTTCCTAGGTCAGTGTCACCTAATGTAGCATCACGATATTCTGGATTAGCAGCATAGCCAATCAAAATATAAGGCTTACCATTGGTATCAAATTGTATATCGTGAGGGCCGGCGGCTCCAATACCATCAGGAAATGCTACGGAGGGTAATCCTGTAAGTATACGCTTTTGCCTGCCATTTTCAATTTTGGTAATAGCACCAGTTGCACCGTAATATAAATTACCCTGACCACTTACTGATGGAATGCAAGCACCATCTCCTCCCGTTCCCGCCTCTGCAATATAGAGACTACCGTCAGGACTAAAGCTTAAACCTTTCGGATTATCAAGTCCGTCGGCAAGTATCGTAAATGATGTAATGCTAAGTTCTTTTAGTTTCATTTTTTGTCCTTTGTTATTTGTCATTTGTCATTTGTCATTTGTCATTTGTCCAATGACTAATGACCAATGACCAATGACTAATGACTAATGACTAATGACTTTGTGGCATATAACTTAGACCTTGAGAAAACGTTTCTAAATTACCTGCTTTGGCTTCAAGTGTGCGTTTGATGTTCATGCTTTCAGAACCAAAATCTTCTATTTGCAGTTTGCCGTGAGGTAGATGCTCGCCCTGTTTCCAGAAAGTGATACGATGCTGAATGAAACCAGGAGCCTCGGGATCACCGAAAGCATAGGAAGCTGGAATAACAAGCATTGGACAGCGCTGATAAAAGTTGTAGTCAGGATAAAAGAATTCCTGTTCTATCAACCACCATTCACTGACAGGTTGCATCCGCAGAGAAACTTTTACCTTCTGACCATATTCATCACGAAACTCACCGGAAGTGGGAGTAATTTCTCCATCTACTTTTAGCAGATGTGCCCAGTCATCCATATTCCGGAGGTCTTTGAGAAACTCCATCCCCATGGATACTGGAGCATTCACATAGATAGTGTCAGTATCGATGTAGTAACGTCCTCTGGCAGCACTTGTCAAACCTGCTTTACGTTCCAAATTACCTTTGAGAGAACGACATTCAGAAGTATGTACGGTGTGAATTCCCTCCATAATCAAGGGAGTCCGCCGTTTTGGATCGACAAAGCTAATCCAGTGAAAGTATACGCCTTTTTCATCCGTTCCAGGTTCAATGTAGTCGGGAGGAAAAAGCAGGACGGGGTAAACTTGATAGTATTTCTGATACTCTAACCCGCAGTGCCACTCAATACCATAGAAATGCGGGTGTTCAATCTTTTTAACGTGATAATAAAGTTTACTATGATAACCGGATGCAGTACCAATCCAAGTATCTTCATCAACCTGTTCTACCATCCGACTATAGAGCGTCCATTCATCTAAGTTTTTTAAACTACAAAGATACTCAAAAGCACTTTCTGGTGAAGTGGCGATATAGGCAGATGTAGCAAATGTATTTTTCTCCACTGCTATCTCCTGAAATGGTTAATGGTTAATGGTTAATAGTTAATGGTTAATGGTTAATGGTTAATCGCCATGAACCATTAACCATGAACTATTAACTCCTAACTCCTTTTAAGCCGCAATCATCTGTTTAGATTTGCGTTTTCTGGCATTCATGATTCTTTCTTCTGCCAATCGCTTGGCAGCAGCATTAGTAGTAATTCCTTGCTGCTTTGCTATTCCAAAAATTTGCAGTAGGGTGTCGTAAATGTTTTCTACTTGTTGAAAAACTTTCTCCTCGTCATATCCTATCATTTCGTTGTATACATTGATAAGCCCTCCTGCATTAATTACATAATCTGGACAATAAAGAATTCCTTTTTCTGCTAGCATTTGGCTGTGGATTCGCTCATGCTCAAGCTGGTTGTTAGCAGCACCTGCAACAATTGGAGCGACTAAGTTAGAAATTGTCTGGCTATTGAGAATTGCACCTAATGCACAAGGTGCAAATACATCTACATCAAGTGAGTAAATTTCATTTGGTTCGACAACTGTTGCACCAAACAAACGCTTGATTTCTTCTGTTTTCTCTTTGCTGATATCGGTAACAAACAGCTTGGCTCCATGTTCATGCAAATGCCTACAAAGGTTTCCGCCAACATTTCCTAAGCCTTGAACTGCTACTTTCAAGCCTTGCATTCCTTTATTCTGCAATTGAAACTCTACAGCAGCTTTAATTCCTAAGAAAATTCCCCATGCTGTCACCGGAGCGGGACCGCCTGACCTTTCTTCTACCCCGACTACATAATCAGTTTCTTGACTGATTGTTCTCACATCGTCAGGGGTCATGTTCACGTCTTGACCTGTGATAAAACGTCCTTTTAGACTTTCTACAAACCGTCCGTAAGCTCTTAGCAGGTCATCGTTTTTTTCTTCGGGGTTAGCAATAATAACTGCTTTGCCTCCACCAACAGGAATGTTAGCACAAGCAGCTTTATAAGTCATACCACGACTTAAACGCAGAGCGTCTTTTAATGCTGCTTCTTCGCTGACATAAGGCCATAGTCTTGTTGCGCCCATTGCTGGTCCTAAACTGGTGTCATGGATGGCAATAATTGCTTTGATGTGTGGGTCATGTCCATGACAGAAAAGTATTTGCTCGTGGCCTAATTCTGTAACTGTTTCAAAAAGGTTCACCCTAGTCTCCTCAACTTTTATTAGTCAGTTGTTCATGGTTAATGGTTAATGGTTAATGGTTAATGGTTAATGGTTAATGGTTAATGGTTCATGGTTTTTCTATTAACTATTAACTATTAACTATTAACCATGAACTAAATATTTGGAAATGAAATTTGCATTTCTGGTGCTTTGGCGGTTGTAGATTTGACTCCTTGGGCTTTTAATCCTTGATTGCGCCCTTTTGATGGTGCTTGCCGGTTGGGGTCAATCACGATATCAATTACAAAGGGAACTTCTGATTTCATCGCTGTTTCTAGAGCTGTCTGAAGTTCAGATTCTCTCGATACGCGGATACCTTCTGCTCCCATGCCACGAGCTACTTTGACAAAATCTGTTTCTGGAAGTGTTGCGTCTGCTCCCTGAAGTCCGAGTGTTTTCATGCCCTGATAGCACATGTTGTAACGGGCATCGTTAAGCACAATCCAAATTGCGGGAATTTTGTATTTGACGGCGGTGCTGATTTCGTTGTTCATCAGCATTGCTCCGTCACCAACAACGGCAATGGCTTTGCCTTTCCTGCCTACGGCTGCACCTATTACTCCTGTGACAACATGACCCATGGCTCCAACGCCGGTACTGACTCGGTAGCGATTTGCTTGGGAAAATCTCAGTAGGTGAGTTGACCAAGTAAAGGAGTTACCTGACTCTGCCATGACTATGGCATCACTACCTTCTACAATTACTTTTTGGATTGCCTCCATCAGCATTTCTGGACGTACTGGAGAGTCTGCTCCTGGAGGAATTTCTTGGCGTTCTGGATGAGGTAGATGCAAGGCTGGAGGACGAGGAAAATCTTCTGGTAAGTGTTTGAGTAGTGCCTGTACAAAGGTTTTGATGTCGGCGTGGACTGGGAAGGTTTCGGCGTTGGGATAGGCGACTCCTGGTACTTGCGGGTCAATATCTACATGCACGAAACCACCAGGAGGAATCATTTGGGGATTCCAAAAGGATGTGGGTTCACCTAAACGAGTTCCTAACACGAGAGTGCGTAAGGGTGGTTGCTCTTGCATGTAGGTGATGACGGAACCATGACCGGCTAATCCAGTAACGCCGATATACTGGGGATGATCTTCGGGAAAGATGCCTTTACCACGCGGCGAACACATGACTGCTGCGCCGGTTCTCTCGGCTAGTTGGCGAATTTCTGCGGCTGCATCTTTTGCTCCAAAGCCAAGCCAGATGGCAAATGGCCCTTCTGTCAGTAACTCTATTGATTTGGCGATCGCCTTCTCTGATGGTGTCACAAATAAATCATAAACACCAATTTGAGGCAATGTTACCTCATCTATTAAACTTGTCTGCACTGCGGTGGGAATGCTGATATGAGCAACAAATCCCCCCGGTTGCGACAAACCTAAAGAAATTCTACGAAATATCTGCGGAAGTTGAGCAGCACTTTCCACTGTGGTAGCATAATTGAACAGCGCTCCTGGGGTAAATATTCCCCCAGTCGGCAGGGTTTCGGTGCTGGTTTCCTGAATGGCCCACCGCCCGCGTTGTGGTGCAGAGGTGGATGCTGACAACAATATCACCTTTGCACCTTCTCCACGGGCTGCAAATAATCCGGTTAAGGCATTAGTTATTCCTGGTCCGGCTGTAGTAAAGACTACTGTCGGACGACCACTGCTAAAGTAAGCTTCTACCGCTGCAAAGGCTGCTCCGGCTTCATGGCGACAGTTTAATACTTGCATGGCGCTGTTGGACAGCGCACCCCATAAACTTGCCATTGCACCGCCTGCAACGCCAAAGGCACAGCATATTCCCAAATTATCTAACATTTGGGCGATCGCTTGGGCAACAGTGAGCGATCGCGGTGTTTCCTCCTGCACAGCAGGGGTGTCGTTGATGATATATTTACTCGCTTCTACCTTGGATTCATTGCCGTTTTCTGAAAATCCTTGGTATCCCTTCTCATTGATGACAGTTTTCGATGGACTATAGTTTTGACTCATTGCTACGTACTTCCGTATATTTGCGGCTGGTGTTTGTTAGCTCATACCCTAAATTGGATTTTGGTTCATGTTCATAGTTAATGGTTCATGGTTCATGGCTATTAACCATTGATTCAAATCTTGCAGCAGTTACAAGAAGCCGTGAAATAAATTTCCGGCTATGTAGAGACGCGAAATTTCGCGTCTCTACAAACCCATTTTTAATGGGTTTAAATTCTTACCGAGTCGGTTTTTAACCGACTTTAGCTTTAAGCCCGAAATTTATTTCAGGGCTAATTTAAGCTTTAAAGCATGAAGGATAAGGGATGAAAAATAGGTTAAAAACGGATACAAAAAAAGCATGAAGGATGAAAATTTTTATACTTCATTATTCATCATGAGAGTTGGCTTCCTTAGTTCCTGGACTCCTAGATTTTTCTATGGAATACTTCATGCCTAGATGCTCTTAATACTTCATCCTTTAGTTGACCTTCTTCCTCCTTACTTCTTCCTTAACTAAGTAATAAAACTTAACGAATGTGAAAACACCAAGACAGACTATCTGTACTTATGGAAACCAGCCTACAAAAGCTAAAGATATACCTCAATGAAAATTTTTTTGATTGCCTTGTCATTTTTTTTGCTTTTAATGGTAAATACTGCAACATCTGCATACCGGGTCGTAAACTTCTACCTTGCGATAGTTGCGCCTTACATAAACTAGTCAGGAAAACTTAACGTAATGGTTTATACGGAATTTTTGTTAAAAATTAAGTTTGGGTAGTGAGTAGAAATCGCAACTATCAATCGTTCCCAAAGTCCCTCTAGACAAGCTTTTACTGAAAAGGTTTGTATTTACGAATACAATAAAATTTTACATATCTATATCTAAAGATAGATGCTCAAAAATAAGAAATCTAAATATAAGAATTTTGTATATCCTTTGACAGATGTCTTGATATTTTATTTTGTTGTTAAATTGCTGAGGAAGTAGATTGAGAAAAGTTAAGATTATGAGTAATAATTTTCGGGTGCAAATTTATATTGTCTTTTCTGGTTTGTAATTAAGTAATTAGTAATCAAGGCGTTGATTGTTAATTATTTTTTTGGATTTGTTCATTAGCTAAGTACAGTTATGCATCAAATCGTGACGAATTAAGGATTAAAATTGAAACGCAAAGGGACGCAGAATTTGTTTTTTTATTGGCAATGAGTTTATACCATTTTAGTAGTAGGTATTAAGGATAGAAAAGCTTTTAATACTGATTTTTTTATTTGCTAGGTTTTTTAAGTAATTAATAATAACTAAATTACTGCTTTAACTCTGCGACAATATTAAATTGAAGAAATAGTAAAGATAGATAAAGTTTTTAATAAAATTTGATAAAGTAATTTAAGTAAGTAGGCAAGCTAAAAGCTTGACTTGAAATTTAGGAAGTAATGATAACAAGCCCATAAAAGACTACAGTACCGTCTTGTTGAAAGGAACGGGTAGGGGCGATGAATTATGTCTACTCTATGTCTAATGAAAGGGAATCTCAATTGAGGTTAGAACCAGAGCAAGAGTTAAAATTTGCTCAGTTACTCATAAATCATGCTGTAGATGCTGCTTTTTGTGTAAATGAAAATTCGCAATTTTTGTATGTAAATGATATAACTTGTCGCTTGAGTGAGTATTCTCGTGAGGAATTGCTCTTAATGAGTTGGCAAGATTTAGATCAAGACTTTTCGGCTGAGGCTTGGTTGCAGAAATGGCGATCGCTCAAACAACGGGGTTCTCTCACTTTTGCATCTGGCATCCGCACCAAAAGTGGTCTGATATTTCCGGTAAATATTACCATTACATACGTAGAAAATCAAGGTGGGGAAATTGGCTGTGCTTTTGCGCGTTTGGGGTCTAATGAAACGCCAGTATTAAATATCCTAGAAAACGCAGAACCACCAGATAATACCAATGAAAATTTAGAGCAAGAAGTTGTTGAATATCAAAAAACGCATACACAATTAGCAGCATCTCTCTCAATACTTAGTTCTACATTAGAATCTACTGCTAACGGTATACTTGCAGTTAACTTTGAGGGTGAAATTCTTTGCTACAATCAAAAATTTTTGGAGATGTGGCAACTTCCCAAATCGGTAAAACTTTCTCGTAAATGTACCAAAGCCAAAGAATTTTTTGAGAGTAAAGTTAAAGATCCAGAAGTTTTCCGCAAAGCAATTTGGGAAATGCCCAGTAATTTAGATAACGAGAGTTATGACTTAGTAGAATTAAAGGATGGGAGGATTTTTGCACACTACTCCGAACCGCAAAAATTAGGTGAAACAATTATCGGGAGGGTGTGGAGTATTTGGGATATTACTGAATCAAAAAGAACTGAAGAAGCACTGAAACTGAGCGAAGGTAGATTTCGCACTTTGGCAGAAAGCACAGAGGCAAGTATTTTTCTGATTAGGGAAAATCATCTTTGCTATGTAAATCCTGCCGCAGAAGTATTAACTGGCTACACAATCAAGGAATTACTCAAGGATTTTGACCTGAACCGATTGATTAAAACTAAAAAACTGAGACAGGTACAGCAAAAAGAGGGGGAGGCTTGTTGTCAATACCAAGAAATAGAAATTCAGACGAAAAATGGTCAGAGGCGGTGGCTGGCTTGCACTGTTGTCACGTTGAATGGAATGTTTGATTTTGCTAATCAACCTGTTGAGTTGATTACAGCTATTGATATCACCGATTATAAATTTGCAGAATCAGAAGTTCTGCAAGCTTTAGAACAAGCAAGAAGACTTGGCGAACTGAGAGAACGTTTTGTCTCAATGTTCTGTCATCAATTCCGCACTCCACTGAATGTGGTTTCCTTCTCTGCTGATTTACTCAAACGACACATTCACCATTGGAATGAGGAAAAAAATCGCTCCTATCTCGACCTAATTCAAGCTGCTGTTCAACAAATCAGTCAATTGTTAGATGACATTATGTTGTTTGGTAGGGCAGAATCAGCACAGTTAGATTGCCAACCAAGACCACTTGAATTAGAGCAATTTTGCCGTGATATTGTAGTACAGATGCAATTAGCCAGTGGCAATCAAAAAGTTATCGATTTTGTCAGCCAATGTGAAACCAAAATCGTTAATTTAGATCCAAAACTGCTGCAACACATTCTGACTAATTTGCTATCGAATGCAATTAAGTATTCGCATAATGGTAGCTTAGTGATTTTTGAACTTTACTGTAGGAAAGAGGATGCAACTTTTAGAATTGAAGATTCAGGAATTGGTATTCCCCTAGTAGATAAACAACAAATTTTCGATCCTTTTTATCGGGGTAGTAATGTCGATAATATCCCTGGTACTGGATTAGGTTTATCGATTGTGAAAACCCTTGTCGATTTACATTGTGGTCAAATTTCTGTCGAATCAGAAGTTGGTGCTGGCACTACTTTTACTGTCATCCTACCAACTACATAACTAATACCATTTTGGATTTTGGATTTTGGATTTTGGATTAGCTAATAGTCAATGGTCAAATAACTTTAAACTAATGACTAATGACTAATGACTAATGACTAATGACTAATGACTAATGACTAA
>JBHYDF010000200.1:0-16325 GCA_051861145.1 Nostocaceae cyanobacterium | reverse complement strand
TGCCCAATGCCCAATGCCCAATGCCCAATGCCCGATGCCCGATGCCCAATGCCCATTGCCCTACTCCCCATTCCCCATTAGTTATTAAATTTTTTAACTTAATATAATTTTGTTTATGGTTATGGGTACTATAAGAAATTTGCATAATGTTCAGTAAATCATTGACAAAAATTTTGATTTGTGATAAATAGTCTTATTTGGGATTGTCTTTTTTAAATAGCAAATCTACCTTTTTTTGTTTGTGGTCAATCCCTGTAAACACAGTAAATTCAGGCTCCTCAGTACACTGTTACGAAAAAGTAATAAAGAGCTAACAATTACCCCATTCCTTCGGGCGATGCTGGTTGGATGTCTATTTCTTTATACAGACATTCAATCATTTTTGCTGTGCTAAAATCAGCGTACCGGCACGACGCAGGTGATGGGAAAAATGCCATGTTTGAACGCTTCACAGAAAAAGCCATTAAGGTAATCATGCTAGCCCAGGAAGAGGCACGCCGCCTGGGACACAATTTTGTGGGTACTGAGCAGATCCTCTTGGGTCTAATTGGCGAAGGTACCGGAGTGGCGGCCAAGGTACTGAAATCTATGGGCGTCAATCTCAAGGACGCTCGGATTGAAGTAGAAAAAATCATAGGCCGGGGTTCAGGCTTTGTAGCCGTGGAAATTCCGTTTACGCCACGGGCAAAGCGAGTTCTGGAACTATCCTTGGAAGAAGCGCGCCAATTAGGGCACAACTACATTGGCACCGAGCATCTGCTGTTGGGCCTGATCCGTGAAGGGGAAGGTGTGGCAGCCAGGGTGCTAGAAAACCTGGGTGTGGATCTCTCTAAGGTCAGAACTCAAGTGATCCGCATGTTGGGAGAAACAGCCGAAGTGAGCGCCGGAGGGCAAACACGAGGCAACAAAACTCCTACATTGGATGAATTCGGTTCCAATCTGACGCAGATGGCATTGGACGGTAAGCTCGATCCAGTGGTAGGACGCGCCAAGGAAATTGAGCGGGTGATTCAAATTTTGGGTCGCCGCACGAAAAATAATCCAGTGTTGATTGGCGAACCAGGGGTTGGTAAGACCGCGATCGCTGAGGGTTTAGCTCAGCGCATTGCTAATAAAGATGTCCCTGACATCCTGGAAGAAAAGCGCGTAGTCACTCTGGATATTGGTTTACTCGTAGCAGGAACGAAGTACCGAGGTGAATTTGAAGAACGCCTGAAGAAAATCATGGATGAGATTCGCCAGGCGGGAAATGTAATTTTAGTAATAGACGAAGTACACACGCTAATTGGTGCGGGTGCGGCGGAGGGTGCGATTGATGCGGCAAATATCCTCAAGCCAGCTTTGGCAAGAGGTGAGTTGCAGTGTATCGGCGCTACAACCCTTGATGAGTACCGTAAGCACATCGAGCGAGATGCAGCGCTAGAACGTCGCTTCCAACCAGTGATGGTCGGCGAACCCACAGTAGATGAAACTATTGAAATTTTACGTGGACTGCGTGACCGCTACGAGCAACACCATAAGCTGAAGATTTCCGATGAAGCTTTGATTGCGGCGGCGAAATTATCTGATCGTTATATTAGCGATCGCTATCTGCCAGATAAAGCTATCGACTTGATTGATGAAGCAGGTTCTCGGGTACGCTTGATTAACTCCCAGCTACCACCAGCTGCAAAAGAATTGGATAAAGAACTGCGGCAGATTTTGAAAGAAAAAGATGATGCAGTTCGCGCCCAAGATTTTGATCGAGCTGGAGAACTGCGCGATCGCGAAATGGAAATCAAAGCTGAAATTCGGGCGATCGCTCAAAGCAAAGCTAATACTGGTCGCAATGAAGGTGATGAACCCGTCGTTAATGAAGAGGACATTGCCCACATTGTCGCTTCCTGGACAGGCGTACCGGTGAACAAGCTCACCGAATCCGAGTCCGAAAAGCTGCTGCATATGGAAGACACCTTGCATCAGCGCTTAATCGGACAAGAAGAGGCTGTCAAAGCAGTTTCGCGGGCAATTCGTCGCGCTCGTGTCGGCTTGAAGAACCCCAACCGACCCATCGCGAGCTTTGTCTTCTCCGGTCCAACTGGTGTTGGTAAAACCGAGCTAGCAAAATCATTGGCTTCTTACTTCTTCGGTTCTGAAGAAGCTATGATTCGCCTGGATATGTCCGAATACATGGAGCGCCACACCGTCTCCAAATTGATTGGTTCGCCTCCTGGTTATGTCGGCTACAACGAAGGTGGTCAGCTAACCGAAGCAGTCCGCCGTCGTCCTTACACCGTGGTGCTATTCGACGAAATCGAAAAAGCGCACCCCGATGTATTTAATATGCTGCTGCAAATTTTGGAAGACGGTCGTCTTACGGACGCTAAAGGTCGTACCGTTGACTTTAAGAACACCTTGTTGATTTTAACATCAAACATCGGTTCTAAGGTGATTGAAAAAGGTGGTGGCGGTATTGGCTTCGAGTTTGCTGAAGACGCTAGCGAGTCTCAGTACAACCGGATTAAGTTCTTGGTAAACGAAGAACTGAAGAACTACTTCCGTCCAGAATTCCTCAACCGTCTGGATGAAATTATTGTCTTCCGTCAACTGAGCAAGGAAGAGGTAATGCAAATTGCTGACATCATGCTCAAGGAAGTATTCGGTCGCCTCACCGAAAAAGGTATCAATCTCCAGGTAAGCGACAACTTCAAAGTACGCTTGTTGCAAGAAGGTTACAACCCCAGCTACGGTGCAAGGCCGTTACGTCGAGCAATTATGCGCTTGCTTGAAGATAGTTTAGCGGAAGAAATTCTCTCTGGTCGCATCAAGGAAGGCGATACCGCTATTGTTGATGTCGATGAGAGTGGCAATATAACGGTGAGAGCCGAAGAACGCCGGGAATTGATGACACCAGGAGTTGAGTAGATTTTAGATTTTAGATTTTGGATTTAGTCTGAAATCTGAAATGCAATAACGGTAGAAGGTGAAAGTCTTCTACCGTTTTTTTGTGGGATTTTGTGGAGTGTGATGCGATAAACCGGAGGCTTTACGCTCTGCGTATCGCGCTTTTCTTGTTTGAGATTAGACCTGCTTTGAAAATAGGGAGTAGGGAGTAGGGAGTGGGGAAAGTCCTATTTTCATACTTCCTTGTGAACTCTGTTCATGAGGTCTTTTGCATAAGTCGATGTTTTTTTAGATGGAACCACAGATGGACAATAAATAAAATTATTTCCTTATCTTCCCCCCTCTTGAGGGGGGATAGAGGGGGGTGGACACAGATAAATTATCTGTGTTCATCTGTGTTTATCTGTGGTTAATTATCCTCAATCATGAATGCGTGCAAGAAGACTATTAAATCTGTTGGTATGGGAATAATATATTTTTTAACGCAGAGGAACGCAAAGGTAAGCGCAGAGTGACGCAGAGTTTTTGGAAGAGTCTGTTATTTTTAATTAAAATAAACGAGCAGGTTTCTGACGAAGATTGGTATCAATCGACCAAACCCGACGCACTACAGAAATCATATAATCGTAATCAGGCACTGGCGCATCGGGGATGTAGCCTATGTCTCGAACCAAATTTATAGGGGCTGTACTCATAATTTTACGGATCTGTTCTTGTTGATTCGGTTCTATAGTCGGTGCAATCAAAACCACATCCGATGGAACATTGTGAGGGTCAGTGTAAAGTAGGCGGAACTGTGTATCCTTAAACCGTGGACTGTAGAAATTAAATTCAGCTAGCGAAAGCGCACCAGCATCAGCCTTTTTTTGTGCAACCCATTCCAAAACTGTTTTGGGTGTAGGTGCAAACAGTACCTCAGCCAGTGTTAAACCATAAAGGTTGTAAACCGGGAAATAATACCCCGTTGCGGAACCTACTTGACCTAAGGCTACTGTTTTACCCTGAAGCTGTTTCAACTCTCGGGTCGGACAGTCGTTGCGAACAACCAGAATTGAGCGTGAATGACTCAAATCTTGTAACGGAAACAGAGGGCGGTATTGGTGTTTAGCGATCGCGATCGCTGCTATCCCCGGAGGAGCAAACACTAATGACCAAGCTTGGTTTTGAATTCGCTCTAAAGCTTTATTTTCATTGTAGGTAGGTTCTAGCTCAACACGCGCCCCGGTTTTTTGAGCTAAGTATTGATTGAAGCTGGCATATTTCTTCATAATCTCTTCGGCTTCAGTGTAGCTGATTACACCAACTACTAATTGACCGTTAAAACTCGACGGTGCTGATTTACATCCTCCCAATGAGAGAATTAGGAGTATCAGAAGAAATAACCAACTTGATAATCTTAAAAACATTATTAGTACTATTTCTGTAATTAATTTTTTTACTGTTAATCTAAATACCCTGTATCAAAATAATCCTCTAGTATTTGATAGATATTTTCTCTAAGTACTGAATTGCATAAATTATGTAGGGTGAGCATTGCCCAGCAACTATTACACAATTAGATAATGCTACGAATTTTTGCAATCGTGTACTAAGTGTTTTTAGTTTAAAGGTAAAAGCTGAAAAAACTAAAATATTACGCAAATAAACCCGATTTTTACGCAAAATAAAGCTTTGGCACGCGAGGTATTTACTAAGAAACCGGGTTTCTGTAGTCTTGTTGCGTAAGTCCTGTAAAGGTAAAAGCTGAAAAAACTAAAATATAATTAAAAACAAGCCCTACCTAAGAACTCGCTATAAATTTCTAGGAGGCAAAGCAAATGTTTCTCCAACAACGTTTTCAAGATGTTAAAATTGGCACAAAATTTAATATATTATTGATACTCGTTTTTATATTGGGCATTGTATTAAGCGGTGCTATCCTCTCAACAGTGCTTCAACAAAAAGCCCAAAATGAAATTTCCTCTCAAGCAAAAATCCTGTTTCAAGTTGTTAATTCAGTTAGGAACTATACACAAGATGGTGTAAATCCCTTATTAGCTCCTAGGCTAGAAACAGAACCAGCATTTATTCCAGAAGCAATTCCAACTTTCTCTGTCAGAGAAGTCTTTGAAAATTTTCGTCAAAGCGAAGAATATAAAAATTTCTTTTACAAAGATGCAGCGCCTAACCCTACTAATTTACGCGACAAAGCTGATGAATTTGAAACACAGCTTGTAGAGGAATTTCGCCGCTTCCCACAGAAAAATGAAGACTCTGGCTTTCGCAATCTTCCTGAAGGAAAAGTATTCTACATAGCACGACCATTTCAGGTTACACGAGAGCAATGTTTGCAATGTCATTCAACTCCAGCAGCAGCACCTAAAAGTTTGGTTGCAACTTACGGTTCAGAACATGGTTTTAACTGGAAACTCAATGACATTGTTGCTGCTCAAATTATTTATATTCCCGCTGGAGACGTTTTTGATAGTGCCCGCCGCTCGTTTTCTGTAGTAATGGGAGTTTTAATTTTTATCTTTGCCATAGTACTTATGGTCATTAATTTCTTACTAAAAAAAGCTATCATCAAACGCATCAGAAAAATTGCCCATACAGCACAACAAGTTAGTACCGGAAATATGGATGCTGATTTCACAGAAAATTCTAAAGATGAAATTGGCGCTTTAGCGTTAGCATTTAATCGGATGAAGTCCAGTTTGGAAATATCTATGAAGCTGATCAAGCATCCTAGAAAGTAATCATACTCAAGAAGCTAGGCGTCGTTGAAATTCAATAGCTTTTTTCCTATCTGGAATTTCTGCTGCTAAAGCCTGCACCAGTTGCACCGAAGATATTTCCGGATTAGATTCCAAGACGTTTTGAATCAAGAAAGTAGCTACAGGTCCAATTATCTCTGCTAGTTCTTTTTCGCACCGACGTAAAAAGCTTTCATGAATTCGTTGCTGTTTTACAATTGATTGATTAGTTATATTGATTTGAGATTCCCCAGTATCTTGTTCCAAAATAAACATTAGCTGTTTCTCGAATTCTACCTGTTGATACTGCGGAAGGTAAACTCTCAAGTTATCTACCAATTCCTCAACATTATGTACTTCTTTATCAACTTTTTCTAACAAAGTAGGAGCAATGGGACCGATAAGCTCTAGCAAAATATTTTCCAAACGAGAATACTGTTCTGGAGAAAGAATCGAGTAAGATGTAGATTTTATGTTAGCTGAAACAGTAATTGTAGAAATTGAATTTTCTACCTGTTCTTCTAAATAAAGCGGTTGAGTTGCAAGCGAGTCAATTTCTTTTAGTCGTTGCCAAGTAAGTTGCAAGATTAATTTTTCTCTTTCCTCCAAAATTTCTTGTGCATTTTTAGGTCTTCTTTCCAACGAAAAAGCCATTAATTTATCAATAAAATCAGCAAACTCTTCTGTGATTTGTGGCGCTGCTTGTCGCCATATTAACTCACCTGTTTGGTGGTCTTTTGCAAAGTCAGTCGGACGCTTACCTGTTAGTAACTTAACAAGTGTACGTCCTAAAGCAAAAAAATCTGATTGCGGTAAGGCTCTACCTTCTATTTGTTCCGGAGCGGTATATCCATCAGAATAAACAACTGTGACATCCCGACCATGAACAACTGTTTCTGTAACTTGCCTAGCTGTACCAAAGTCAATTAATACAAGTTGTCCGTTGTGCTTGCGTATGATATTAGAAGGTTTTATATCCCGATGAAAAAACTTATTACTATGTAAATAATCTAGAATTTCTGTAAGTTGCTTTAGCCAATCAAGTGCTAAGTCTTGCGAAATTGGCTCATTATCATTTTCATTTAGCCACTGCTCTAAATTTTGCCCCTTAATTTTCTCCATCACTAAGCAGGGCAAATTTTGACCATTTTTTAGTGGCCACATAAAGTATTGATTTGATTCAGATTTAGGAATTCCTGGATGTCTGAGATTAATTAAAAGTTTTGCTTCTTGCTCAAAAAGTTGATGATATTTATAATTGTTGCTCTTTAAAGTCTTTAAAACTTTACATTTTCCACCATGATTTACCTCAAAAATTTCACAATGAGGTGAATTATGTAGGTCGCGTAAAGGTTTAATTAATCGATAACGATTATTAATAACTAATAAATTGCCACAAAATAGACAAAAGTTGATATTATCAGGGTTGTCACGAATATGACAATTGGGATTTATGCAGTAGCTCATAACTTTAGCCAACACAATTGCTGAATTTTTTGATTATGAAAGTAAATTTATCAAGTTTTTTTTCATATATCCAATTTGTAAGGGGGATTTATCTGGCAGCATTGAAAGCATTAAATTTAGCTGCTCTACTAGATTATTTTGGTTGATGAATAGCCGTTTCAATCTATTCTTAACTAGTGGTAGAATAGGAGAAATTTTAATATATTGATTGTTGTAGTTGTGATTTTGTATTTCAATGAAATTGTATTTAGATAAAAAGTGTACATTTTCTATCTTATGACTTTGGAAAAATTCAAAAACTTCTTGACATACCATCTCTACTAAGCGGTTACTAATGTATTTCATAATAACTGGCTGTAGAGTAAAACTTGTTTCGGTTTCTTCCGGGTTCTGTTCGATTAGCGATCGCCGTTGTAAAGATGCCAAAGCAAGTAGTAATTGTGATTGAGATGGCGGTAATAAAATATCCTCTCGCAATCTGGCGGGTGTAACTGGCTGGTGTTCAATTGCTAGCCAGTAGATAATTTCTTTTTCTAAATCTGACAAGCGCTCAAATTGTTGATTTAAAATGTCGCTAAAAGGCTCGCTTAAAACTAAAGTATTCTGTTCTAAATATGAAGAAATATTGCCATTAAATAACTCTTGAATCAGATTAGCAATTAGCTGTAATGCCAAGGGATTACCTCGATAGAGGTGAATTACTTCTGCTAATCTGTCCTCTGAGCCAGAAAAGCCTTTAGCTATAAATATTTTTTTGCCATCATCTTCCTGTAAACCTTTTAATATTAATGAGCGAACAGACAGTTTAGGACCTTCGAGCAAAGTAATTTCTTGTGGTTTTTCGCAAGTAGTCAATATTATGCAGCTTTGATGCCAGTCTTCTCCCAACCGCCTGAGTAATTCACTATAGGCTTCATATCCTTGAAGATAATTACCTGCACAATCACCGCTTTTAAGTATTGTTTCTAAATTATCCAGTATCACCAGACAGCGGTATTTTCGTAAATAATAAATTAGTCGCGAAATTCTCTGATTAATGTCTTCTGGTAGTTCAGTTTCTTGATGAGATAAAAATAGAATTAAATCTGCCAGAATATTGTTAAATGGTGGGGCATTGCGTAGCGAACGCCAAATCACATACTCAAATTGGTCTTGGATTTGTTCTGCTAGTTTTACCGCCAAAGCAGTTTTGCCAATTCCGCCCATACCTAGTAGTGTTACCACACGGCATTGGTCTTGTAAAATCCATTCTAAGCAAGTTGTTAATTCTTCGTTTCGTCCATAGAAAACAGAAATATCAGGCGCTTCACCCCAATCCGCGATCGCGTTTGACTCAGCAAAACAAGATTGAGCAGTGGTATCAATAATTTTTTCCCAATCCAGTCCCACCGCATGACAAATATCAATAAAAGATTGTTGTTGAATAGATTTTCCTTGCCAAAACCGCTTTAAAGTCGCTACTGAAGTGCAAGCAGCATCAGCCCAAGCAGGAGATTGCTTATCCCAGCCTTTGCGTCTTCTCGCCTGCTCAACAATTTCTAGACCTTGGGTTGAGGCTTTCAGCGAAATTCCCATATTTACCTTTTAGCAGTATCCTCTTTTTCAATTGTGGCTCACTTACGTATCAGTAGTAAGAGCAGTGAGATAGAGATTGAGCCTAGGATGAGCCAGCAAGGTTTGCAGCAAAGGAATTCTAAAGATGTGAGAGGAAATTAAAGCACCTTGGTTAACGCAGTTCAAAAGCTCATCGACGAGGTTCAAAGACTCATCAATGAGGTTCAAAGACTCGTCAATGAGGTTCAAAGACTCATTAACGAGGTTGTGATACTCGTTAACGAGGTTGTGATACTTATTAACGAGGTTGTGATACTCATTAACGAGGTTGTGATACTTGTTAACGAGGTTCAAAGACTCATTAACGAGGTTCTGATACTCATTCACGTGATTCAAAGACTCAACGATGAGGTTCTGATACTCGCTGACTACTTCCTTCTTCCCCTGCCTAGGTTTTCAACTCTAGGCTAATAGCCTAAATACAACATTGCACAAATTCGTAACGAATTAAATTCAGAAAGACTCTGCGTCCCTCTGCGTTACCCTCTGCGTCCCTCTGCGTTTAAAAACGCTACGAACTTAGTATTTAGAGATTTTCCGACTCCGCTTACATCCACCTTGGGTTGTAAACCCAAGGCTAACAGCATAAGTCCTCCATAAGAGGACTGAAAATCAATGCGTAAAGGTGCAAGATATTAGAAGGCTTAGATTTCAGTCCATTTAAATGGAATGCGCGCTATTAGCCCTGCACTTGCAGTGCAGGGCGAACTTAAATATTTTTCATACCCTAGATAGATTTATATCTATAACAAGGTGATAAGTTTTTTAAATTCGTTATAGTCTATACAACACCTCCTGTACCGCTAGCTGTCCAGCAACAGAGTTGATTTTGGCGTCGCTAATTGATTAATATGCCTTTCACAACAAGAGCGGAATCGGAATTATTAGCAAGCGATCGCAGGAAAAACCCGTATTATTTTTTCAATCCCTGTCCGTATGCCTACTGAACAGTTAACCAGAGATAGCGATAATTTAGATTTAAAACAGCTACTGAGAACATTGTCAGCTGTCAAAAAAGGTGACTTTTCGGCACGAATGCCTATAGACCAAACTGGCATGGCTGGAAAAATCGCGGATACGCTCAACGATATTATTGAACAAAATGAGCGGATGGCGACTGAGTTACAGCGGATTGGTAATGTTGTTGGCAAAGAAGGCAAAATCAGCGAACGTGCATCTTTAGGAAATGTGCGCGGTAGTTGGGCTACCTGCGTTGATTCTGTCAATACACTAATTACAGATTTAGTCCAGCCAACAGCGGAAACAGCGCGTGTGATCCGGGCTGTGGCAAATGGCGACTTATCGCAGGCGATCGCACCAGAAATTGATGGTAGACCCCTCAAAGGAGAGTTTCTCCAAACTGCCCAAATGGTAAATACGATGGTGGGTCAGTTGAATGGGTTTGCTTCGGAAGTCACGCGGGTTGCTAGAGAAGTGGGTACTGAAGGCAAACTGGGTGTACAAGCTGAAGTACCGGGTGTTGCTGGCACTTGGAAGGATTTAACCGATAGTGTTAACTTAATGGCAGGAAATTTAACTGCTCAAGTCCGTAATATTGCTGAAGTAACTACAGCGGTAGCAAACGGCGATTTATCTAAGAAAATTACTGTTAATGTTAAAGGCGAAATTTTAGAGTTAAAAGATACCATCAATACAATGGTGGATCAGCTTAACTCCTTTGCTTCGGAAGTCACGCGGGTTGCTCGTGAGGTGGGTACTGAAGGTAAGCTGGGTGTACAAGCTGAGGTGAAAGGTGTTGCTGGTACTTGGCGGGACTTAACTGAGTCGGTGAATATGATGGCGGGAAATTTAACCGCCCAAGTCCGTAATATTGCGGAAGTAACCACAGCCGTAGCAAATGGTGATTTATCTAAGAAAATTACTGTTAATGTTAAAGGCGAAATTTTGGAGTTGAAGAACACCGTTAACATCATGGTGGATCAACTTAACTCCTTTGCATCAGAAGTTACGCGGGTTGCCCGTGAGGTGGGTGCAGAAGGTAAACTGGGCGGTCAAGCCGAAGTGCGCGGTGTGGCGGGTACTTGGAAGGATTTAACCGATAGCGTCAATTTCATGGCGGGTTCGTTGACGGCACAGGTACGAAATATTGCCGAAGTAACGACGGCGGTAGCGAATGGCGACCTTTCTAAGAAAATTACCGTTGATGTGAAAGGAGAAATTTTAGAGTTGAAGAACACCATTAATACAATGGTGGATCAGCTTAACTCTTTTGCGTCGGAAGTCACGCGGGTTGCGCGAGAGGTGGGGATAGAAGGTAAGCTGGGTGTGCAAGCTGAGGTGAAAGGTGTTGCTGGCACTTGGAAAGATTTGACCGACAGTGTGAATATGATGGCTGGCAATTTAACAGGGCAAGTCCGTAATATTGCTGAAGTTGCCACAGCCATTGCTAACGGAGACCTTTCTAAGAAAATTACTGTTGATGTGAAGGGTGAAATTTTGGAGTTGAAAAACACCATTAATATCATGGTGGATCAGCTTGGTTCCTTTGCGTCGGAAGTAACGCGGGTAGCGCGGGAAGTGGGTTCGGAAGGAAAGTTAGGAGTACAAGCGGATGTCAAGGGTGTAGCTGGTACTTGGAAGGATTTAACTGACAGCGTTAACTTTATGGCGGGTTCGTTAACTGCACAAGTACGAAATATTGCCGAGGTGACAACGGCGGTAGCGAATGGCGACTTGTCTAAGAAAATTACCGTTGATGTGAAAGGGGAAATTCGCGAGTTGAAGAATACCATTAACACAATGGTGGATCAGCTTAACTCTTTTGCTGGGGAAGTTACGCGAGTGGCGCGGGAGGTAGGCGCAGAAGGTAAACTTGGTGTGCAAGCTGAGGTGAAGGGTGTTGCAGGTACTTGGAAAGATTTAACCGATAGCGTTAATTTCATGGCGGGTTCGTTAACTGCACAGGTACGCAATATTGCCGAAGTGACAACGGCGGTTGCAAATGGCGATTTGTCTAAGAAAATCACTGTTGATGTGAGAGGGGAAATATTAGAGTTGAAAAACACCATCAATATTATGGTGGATCAGCTTAACTCTTTCGCGTCAGAAGTTACACGGGTGGCGCGGGAGGTGGGAACCGAGGGTAAACTCGGTGTGCAAGCTGAGGTGAAAGGTGTTGCTGGCACTTGGAAAGACCTAACCGGGGCGGTAAATATGATGGCGGGCAACCTCACCGACCAAGTGCGAAATATTGCCGAAGTAACGACAGCGGTAGCAAATGGCGACCTTTCTAAAAAGATTACTGTACAAGTGAAAGGTGAGATTTTGGAGTTGAAGAACACCATAAATATTATGGTGGATCAACTTAGCTCCTTTGCATCAGAAGTAACGCGGGTTGCCCGTGAAGTGGGTTCGGAAGGAAAGTTAGGTGTACAAGCAGATGTCAGGGGAGTGGCTGGCACTTGGAAGGATTTAACCGACAGCGTTAATTTCATGGCGGGTTCGTTAACTGCACAAGTGCGCAACATTGCCGATGTCACCACAGCGGTAGCGAATGGCGATTTGTCTAAGAAAATTACTGTTGATGTGAAAGGGGAAATTCTGGAGTTGAAAAACACCATTAATACAATGGTGGATCAGCTTAACTCCTTTGCGTCGGAAGTAACGCGGGTGGCGCGAGAGGTTGGAACCGAGGGTAAGCTGGGTGTACAAGCAGAAGTACGCGGTGTGGCTGGTACTTGGAAGGATTTAACCGACAGCGTGAATATGATGGCGGGGAATTTAACTCTACAAGTCCGCAATATTGCTGAAGTTGCCACGGCGGTGGCAAGTGGCGACTTGTCGAAGAAAATTACCGTTGATGTGAAAGGGGAAATTTTAGGATTGAAAAACACCATTAATACGATGGTGGATCAGCTTAACTCCTTTGCGTCGGAAGTCACGCGGGTAGCGCGAGAAGTGGGAACCGAGGGTAAACTCGGTGTGCAAGCTTATGTTAGAGGTGTGGCTGGTACGTGGAAAGATTTAACTGATAATGTTAATTTGATGGCTGGGAACCTGACGGCACAGGTACGCAACATTGCCGAAGTGACAAAGGCGGTTGCTAATGGTGACTTGTCGAAGAAAATTACCGTTGATGTGAAAGGGGAAATTTTCGACTTGAAAAACACCATTAATGTGATGGTGGATCAGCTAAGTTCTTTCGCGTCGGAAGTAACGCGGGTGGCGCGGGAAGTGGGAACCGAGGGTAAACTCGGCGGACAAGCGCAAGTACAAGGCGTTGGCGGTACTTGGAAAGATTTAACCGATAATGTCAACTCGATGGCGAGTAACTTAACGGCACAAGTGCGCGGTATTGCCAAGGTGGTAACGGCGGTTGCGAATGGTGATTTGAAGCGAAAATTAATGTTGGATGCCAAGGGTGAAATTGAAGCTTTGGCAGAAACTATTAATGAGATGATTGATACGCTGGCAACTTTTGCTAACCAAGTTACCACCGTGGCGCGAGAAGTGGGTATTGAAGGTAAGTTGGGCGGACAAGCGAAAGTACCGGGGGCTGCTGGGACGTGGAAAGATTTAACTGATAATGTGAATGAACTTGCCGCTACATTGACAACTCAGTTGCGGGCGATCGCTGAAGTTGCAACTGCGGTGACTAAGGGTGACTTGACGCGTTCAATTTCCGTTGAGGCGTTAGGTGAGGTTGCCATCCTCAAAGATAATATCAACCAAATGATTGCCAATCTGCGGGAGACAACGCAGAAAAATACCGAACAAGACTGGCTGAAAACTAACTTAGCCAAGTTTACCCGAATGCTGCAAGGTCAGCGCGACTTAGAAACCGTGTCCAAATTAATTCTTTCCGAGTTAGCGCCATTGGTAGGAGCATCTCACGGTGTATTCTACATTATGGAAACAGGAGAAGGGAATCCTTATTTAAAACTACTCAGTAGTTATGCTTACCGCGAACGCAAACATCTTGCTAATCGTTTCTACTTGGGTGAAGGCTTAGTAGGACAATGCGCTTTAGAAAAAGAACGCATTTTACTTACCGAAGTACCCCACGACTATATTAAGATTGCTTCTGGCTTAGGCGAAGCCACTCCTCTTAATGATGTTGTCCTACCCGTACTGTTTGAGGGACAAGTAACAGCAGTAATTGAACTAGCTTCATTCCGGCGCTTTAACGAAATTCATCTGACATTTTTCGACCAACTCACAGAAAGTATCGCGATCGTGTTAAACACCATCGCCGCCAGTATGCGCACGGAAGAATTACTCAAACAGTCGCAGTCTTTAGCAGAAGAGTTGCAAAGTCAACAAAACGAACTGCGAGAAAGTAACAAGCGTTTAGAACAACAAGCCCAAACGCTGAAAGCATCCGAAGATTTACTGAAAAGCCAGCAAGAAGAATTACAAATAACTAACGCCGAACTCGAAGAAAAGGCAGAATTACTGGCACAGCAAAAGCAAGAAGTTGAGCGTAAAAATCAAGAAATTGAACAAGCAAGACTTTCATTAGAAGAAAAAGCCGAACAACTGGCGCTTTCTTCTAAATACAAGTCGGAATTTCTAGCGAATATGTCCCATGAATTGCGGACACCGCTAAACAGCTTGTTAATTTTAGCGAAATTGCTAGCAGACAATGTTGATGGGAACCTCAGCGACAAGCAAATTGAATATAGCCGTACAATTTACTCTTCAGGTAACGACCTTTTGAGTTTAATTAATGACATCTTGGATTTGGCAAAAATCGAGTCTGGAACTATGGCTATTGACAGGTCACAGATGCGGTTTTCTGAATTGCAAGAACAAATTGAACGCACTTTTCGCCAAGTTGCAACCGACAAAGGACTGAATTTCAATCTAGAATTTTCATCAGAATTACCCAGAACAATTTATACTGACTCAAAACGCTTGCAACAAATCCTGAAAAACTTACTAGCAAACGCTTTTAAGTTTACAGAACGTGGAGGGGTAAGCTTGCGCGTGTTCGTTGCGAAACAAGGGTGGAGTTCTGACCAAGAAAATTTAAATAATGCTGAAAAAGTGATAGCCTTTGCAGTTAGCGATACAGGTATTGGTATTGCGCCTGACAAGCAAAAAATCATTTTCGAGGCGTTTCAACAAGCTGATGGTACCACTAGTCGTAGGTATGGCGGTACTGGTTTAGGTTTGTCCATCAGCCGGGAAATTGCACATTTATTTGGCGGAGAAATTAAACTTGTAAGTCGCGTAGGTGAAGGTAGTACCTTTACGCTGTATTTACCGTACTTAGGAGGAGGAGGAGGGGAACACGGAAGGGGACACGGGGACACGGGGATAACAAAATCTTTCCCTCTGTCTTCCCCTCCCCCAGGACCGACGCAACCGGTTGCGTCTCTACAATCCTCACTCCCCACTCCCCTTATTGACGATAGAGATGATATCCAACCAGGCGATCGCATTCTTTTAATTGTCGAAGATGACGTTAAATTTGCGCGTATCCTTTTAGATATGGCACGGCAACACGAATTTAAGGGTATTGTCGCTCATAGTGGCAGCACAGGTTTAGCGTTAGCACGAGAATATCAACCTTCTGCTGTTATCCTTGATATTCGCTTACCAGGAATGGATGGTTGGACAGTATTGGATCGCCTCAAGCACGATCCAAGTACCCGCCACATTCCCGTACATGTAATGACAGTCGAAGAAGGGAAACAACGGAGTTTACAACAAGGCGCGATCGCCTATTTGCAAAAGCCGATTAGTAGCGATACATTGCATCAAGCATTAACCAAAATTAAAGGTTTTATTGAACGGCGTGTCAAAAATCTACTCATAGTGGAAGATGATGATACTCAACGCCAAAGTATTATCGAACTAATTGGCAATAGTGATGTTGCGACTACTGCTGTTAGCACTGGTGCCCAAGCGTTAGAATCTATACGTACTCAATCTTATGATTGCGTAGTTATAGATTTGGGACTGCCCGATATGAGCGGGTTTGAGTTAATCGAACAAATTAAACAACAACCCAATGGCGAAGCACTACCCATCATAGTTTATACCGGCAGAGACATTACCAAAGCGCAAGAAACAGAACTGCGGCGTATAGCAGACACAATTATAGTTAAAGACGTGCGATCGCCCGAACGTCTTTTAGATGAAACCGCCTTATTTTTGCACCGCGTTCAAGCAAATTTACCCGCACCCAAACGCCAAATATTAGAACAACTACATGCAAATGATCCCTTACTTGCAGGTAAAAAAGTTCTCATCGTCGATGACGACGTGCGTAACATCTTTGCCCTCACCAGTATGTTAGAACGTTATCAAATGCAGATTTTGTATGCAGAAAACGGTAACGACGGTATCGAAGTTTTGCAAAACAACCCAGATATAGATATCGTCCTCATGGATGTAATGATGCCAGAAATGGACGGTTACGAAACAACCAGATCCATCCGTCAGCAAGAACAATTTAAATCCTTGCCAATTATTGCCTTAACCGCCAAAGCCATGCAAGGCGATCGCGAAAAATGTATCTCCGCAGGTGCATCCGATTACATCACCAAACCAGTAGATATCGAACAACTGCTTTCTCTGTTGCGCGTTTGGTTATATCAATAGACAAGGTTAATGGTTAATGGTTAATGGTTAATGGTTAATGGTTAATGGTTAATGGTT
>JBHYDF010000199.1:0-16407 GCA_051861145.1 Nostocaceae cyanobacterium | reverse complement strand
AATGATTTTGGGTAATAAATATGACTAATTAAAAACTTTTCAGACATCCTCTGAGGGAAGGAGTGGGTTGTGGATTGAGAAATTATAGCGGTTCTCGTTTGAATGAGGTCGCCGGTAGGGGCACGGCATTGTCGTGCCCCTACAACGGTCTGTACTTGATTCAATTGGGAACCGCCATAACTACAAAATACGGTTATCTGTAGATACCGTTGTTATAGCGATCGAATCCTTCAACGAAGGCGGGTTCTACTTCTGTAACCTTGAATTTATCGAGGTTAGCTTGTAGGATTTGCTTCTGGCGTTCAGTCAATCCTTTTATCTCTAACACATCCTCCACGTTATCGTAAGGAGCATTGCGGATGATTTTGCCTGCCAAGGTGGGATACAATCCAGGGTATTTCTGGAAAGCTCGCACGTTGGTGTTATTCAAATCAATTTTGTCACCATAAACATCTGCAAGCTTAGCGTCTGCCCGGTTGCGTAGGGCTGTGGTTCCCTCAACAGCCAAAACAGAAACTGATGGCAAAGCAAAACTGTGGACATTCGCAGCTTGGGCAATACTAGGCGTACCCAACCATGTCAAGCATCCTAAAAACAACAAACTAAAAACTGTTAATAAACGCACCAAACCTTTCACGATTTTTCTACCTCTTTCCATCAAACCGAAATAAGACTATTAAGCTAATAGCAGTCAGTTAAAAGACTATAGACCCCGAAAAGGGCTTACCAAAGGGTAGTTCAGAAGTATGCATTACCAAGACAACCCCAAGAATGTATCTGGGGGCTTGTAAGCGTGTTTTTTCTTCTGACTTTATCCTACCCCAAGGGAGTAGCAAGGGCTATGCCTTACGGGAAGCTACTTTTATCCTTTGGCTGAGAGCTGCTAGCTTAATCAACACACAGCAGTTATCTGAAACTAATATACAGCTTATTAATATCTACAATATTTGCTATTACTAGCTTTAATCTAATTTTTGTAAATTTTTTTAGCAAGCGAAGAATGAAGGAAGAAGTCAACAGCCCTTCGGGCAGGGGAAAGGGAAAAGGGGAAAGGGGAAGGGGAAACCCTCACAAAGAGCGCATCCTTGGGCTTGTGATATGGACACCTTATACCGATATTACTTGTTATCTCGGTATAAATCTTTCTTTTTTTTGCATAAATAAATAATGAGGCTTGTATCCCTTTTCCCTTTCCCCCTTCCCCCTGCCCTTTATCCCCAGAGGGGGCCCCACCTTCCCCTTCTTGGTCAGGAGGCAGAAAGGGTAAGATATGCTAGACTCTGCCTCATTGAAGTTTGATAGTTATCTTTTGAATACAGTGGCGGTTAAGGTTTTTGAGTGGCGATCGCCAGCCTCGCACCTTTTACCTGTCGCACTTGATCCATTATCGCCACTACTTTACCGTGACCTACCTGTTCGTCAGCATTAATAATTACCACTGCTTCCGAGTTAGAGCCAACTAATGTACGCACTTGCCCTGTTAAAGCATCGATGGTGGTTGGTTGACGATTCAGGCTAATCTCTCCTTTTGGATCTACTGTGATGGTAATTTTAGTAGGAACTAGCTGTCTTTGTGCCGTTGCAGCTTTCGGTAAATTTACTGGTAGTCCATCGCTTCGGGTTAAAAAAAGCGTTGACATGATAAAGAATGTCAAAATCGCAAATATCACATCTATCATTGGTACGATGTTTATCTGCGGTGGTAAATCTGCTTCATCTTGTAGACGCATAGGTCATTTCTCCTCGTTCGTAGCGTCGGCGGTAAAGTAATTCCAACTGTCCACCATATTCTTGAATCAATGCCATCTGCCGTTGGTACAATCCTCGGAAGGTATTTGCAAATAATAGTGTAAAAATAGCAACAACTAATCCTGATGCGGTGGAAACAAGAGCTTCACTAATACCACTGGTAACACCCGCCGTTTTTGTACCTCCCACATCACCAAGATCCAATGAGGAAAAGGAAGTAATCAAACCCAAAACTGTTCCTAGCAAACCAAGTAGTGGTGATAGAGAAATGATTGTGTCAAAAATGTTGCTAAACCGTTTGAGGACGGGTATTTCTGCTTGCGCTTCGCTTTCTAATGCAAGACGGAATTCTTCGGGATTTGGTTGTTCTAGTTCTAAAGCAGCAAGAAAAATGCGTGCAATGGGTAAATCAGCATTCTTTTTCAATTTATCCATCGCACCAACTACGTTATCAAGACGGTAGAGATTTAATACTTCTCGTACCACCCGGTTTTGGCGATGAGTGACGCGATACCAAAAACGAACACGCTCGATAATCAAAGCCACAGCTAACACCGAAAAAGCTAGCAGGGGCCACATGACTACGCCGCCTGCCGTAAAAAGCCTGTTAATCATTAACTCTCCGTAAAATCAATAATAACCCTAAGTCAGACTACCAGTTTATGCCTGCTAAATGATAGATTTTTTCAAAAAAACATAAGGCAAATGAAACTACTTGTCAAGTTTTGTCTGCTTTTTATGACAGTTTTTATTGAATATCTAGATTTGTTTTCAAGTTGTAAACTTCTGTTGCCATAGGTTAATGAGTGAATCTGAGCTTGAAAAACAAGCACACGGTGAAAATGATTATTGCTTGACTTTGTACCTGCAAGCGTCATAAGCTAAACAGGATTAGTGATAATGGGTAGCAACAGAGTTGTAAGCAACCCCTGGATTGGATCCAGGGGCTTCAGCAAAAGTTGAAGCCCTAGCTTACCAGACTAAGTACCTTAAAGTACTACGTTATTGGCAAGTGCCAAAGTTCCTACCTTGGAGTGCGAAGCTAGCTCCAAGCTCTAGAACCGGAAAATTAAACAGGTGTATGGGTTAAGCCAGTGTTTTCTGGATCGGGCCGACCAATAACATTGTCGAAGCTAACTTTACTGGAGTAGCAAGGCATTTCCCGGCATACAGGGAAATTGGATAAGCACTACTCCTCTGCTTATCCAAACCCCTTTTGGGGGCGCTGAATTTCTTCAGCGAGTCGTGTTTCCTCCGTGGTCTGAAGACACACGGTTTCCACACTTACACGAGGTTTTAGATGAGTGTTTCTAGTATCGCTGGGTTGCAGCGACAGAAAGAAGCTAAGGCTCTGAAAACTTTTTTGGTTTTCAGTGTGATTGGCTCATTAACGCTACATATCGGTGTACTAGCCTCTGGTATTGGTAATCTGTTGGCTAGAGCGCCAGAACTAGAAGAAGAACCTATTGAATTGACCTTTGTAGAGCCTGAAACCAAAGAAACACCAAAACCACCAGAAGAGACTAAAAAAGAGACTATAGAAGAGACAAAAAACGAAAGAATTTCAGAAGCACCACTACCTCAACCACAACCTCCTGTAAAGGTTCAAGCTCCACAACCACCTCCTGTTAAGCCAATACAGGAAGCAAGTACCCTAGCACCAAAGCCAGTTGAGAATGTTAAGACTCCACCAATTTCTCAACCGCAACCAGTCAAAGAAGAACCACCTGTGGCCAAAGCACCACCGCCACCGGTTGAACAACCCAAACCAACTGCATCCGCACCACCTCCGGTTGCTCCCTCTGCTCCCATTACTAATACCTCTCCCACCCAACCTTCTGCGAATACAGAACGAGCAAATCCAGAATTACAAGCACAATTGAGAGGTATTAGAGACTCTAGAACTACTCCGGAAACTACTGGAAATACTACTGTTAGTTCAGATAAACCAGCAGGTAATACCAGTACTGCTTCCTCTGTTGCTTTGCCTACAGGTACTGGAAATCCTACGGCTTCTAGAAGTAGTAGCGGTAATGCTCCCACAACAAGTAATAGCACGGGTAATGGTTCTGAACGCAGAAGACGCGAGATGGTAGCGACAGGACCAACAAATCGAGCAATCCCTACAGAGTCAGAAAGTAGCGGTTCTGGTGATGGTCGTGCTGCTTGTCGTGAATGTAACGCCAAATATCCTGAACAGGCTAGAAAGCGTGGCATTGAAGGTAGAGTGGAAGTAGCCGTAGATACAGATGAAAAAGGTAGGGTAACAAATGTCCGATTAGCCAGGTCAAGTGGAAACCGCGATTTGGATGAAGAAACCCTCAGACAAGCTCGTGATTGGAAATTAAAACCCTCACAAGCAGGAAGACAAGGAGTTAAAATCGGCACGGAATACGCTATAGAAGGTTCACGGCGTCACCGCGAAGTCCGAGAAAGGAAACGACACAGAGAAAGAGAACAGAGAAACCAGGAAACTGCTGCTTCTAGGAACAACAATGTAGCGGAACAAAATCCTAATAGACGTAGGCGGCGTTTGGAAGCATCATCAGGTAGTAATACTGACGTTCCTACTTCTAGCAGGAGACAGCGACGCTTGGAAACTCCATCACAAGAAACTGCTACCTCTAGAACTACGCAACCTAGACAAAATCGTCCCTTGCGGCGTCAAAATGTGGAAAGCAGTTCTACAAGCAGGACACAAACAGCTACTCCCCGTCGCCAAGGTTTACAAGAGTCTTTGCGGAGGCGACGAAGTAATAATGGATCGCAAGCAGCCCCAAATAGGCAGCAACGGCAGCAAGCTTCGTCTGATAATAATAGCAATGCACGGAAACCTTTGCGACGACGTCGGCGTATCAACAGTGGTGGAAGTAAATTGCGGGATGCTTTACGGCAAAGTCGCCAGCAATCTGCGCCTTCTGCACCCAGTAGCGGTGGAGGTCAATGATTTTCTTGTGGGATGGGCGAGATGTTTGCCTTTTTACAGCTTTGCATAAGTTCGTAGCTTTTTTAAACGCAGAGGAGCGCAGAGGTATGCGCAGAGGGACGCAGAGTATTTTTGAGTTTAATTTGTGACGGATTTATGCAAGGTTTTACTTAGATTTAGAGGCGGGCAAGATGCCCACCTCAGAAGAATTTCACAATAATTTTATTTATTTTTTAGCTTTTTGTGCTTGCCATTTTTGTATTGCTTCCTGAGTATTGTTGTAGGCGGATGTCCCCTCTGGAACTAAATTTGCTGTTTCTATTGCGGCTTTTATTTCTCCTCTCGCAGCGCGGCGCTTGGCTAGGTTGAAAATTCTTTCACTCCACTGATTTATAGATTTTTGCGCGTCATCGTAACCAGGTTCACCTGGCGGTACTTTCTTGGCTACTTCAATGGCGCGGTTATATGTAGATGCTTGTCTAGGCACAATTAAGCGATTGGCTGCATCTAAAAGGGTTTTGTTAGCCATATACTGCTTTGCCTCTATCCGCCACTGGTTAATTGCTGTTTGTGCTTTTGCGTTGATTGGCTGATCTTGATCTATTAATTCGGCGGCGGCGATCGCCGAGGCATATTCTCTTTCTTTGGCACGATTTTCAGCTAAATCGAAAATCATGCTACTCCAAATTTCAATATTCGTTTGTGCTTGTTCATACTGTGGTTCATCTGGTTTTATTTTGCGTGCTTTGGCGATCGCTAAGCTCAAATCACTCGCCTGATTTTTGCTCAAGGACATTTTCTCCAAGTCCGACAGTGCTTGTTTGTGCTGTTGTGACTCGGTATCTACTGCTATTGGTGAGGGTGCTTGAGTTGTTGGTGCAAGCGGGGTTGGTGGTAAAGTATTGAGAATGGTAGTATCGCCATTATTAGTATCGGGTGGGATTGGGACTATTTCCGTTTCGCTGCCATCGGTAACATTATTATTTGTTGCTTTTGGAAATATATCCGCTACTCTAAAACCTCTAAAACTTGCTTGGTTACGTAGAAAAACTGCTACGAGCAAACCTAGTACTAACACTATACCTGTACCCCACACCAGCAGTGGTTTCCAAAAAGAGGTGTTTGCCCTTGCTGTTTTTTGTGTAGAAGGGAGTCGGTTAGAGACGTCCGTCTGTACACGAGTCGCAAGTGGGGGTTCTTCTGGTTGTTTATCCCTTATTTGTGTGTCAGTATCTTGTACTGACTCCAATGCAGAGTAATCTTGATCTAAATTAACCTGCTGGGGAGGGGCTGAAAATGCAGCAGTGAGGATTTCTCCTGAATGTGAAATGGGTGTATCTAAACTGTCACTATTATCTGCCGATGATGGAAAGGTTCCTTGTTCCCGAGAGGGGATAATGGTGATGGGGTTTTGCGTAGGACGCCAGTAGTGTTGACATAGTTCTGGGGTGCGAAGGCTGAGATATCTTTCTACATCCGCCAAGGTGTTGCCATGACCGGAACGCAAAGCTTCTAACAGCGCTGCTGTAAAGAATCCGTGACCTAGTTCACTACTTTCGTGGGAAAATTGTTCTGGCTGGCAAGAAAGAATTGTGGGTATTTGTAGTTCTTCGGCTAGTCCTATGGTTTCTTGCCCAACGGGAACATTTGCTTGGCTGGCAAAAGCCCGGTTGATGTCAAGTAATAGTAAGACATCTAGCCCAGAAACTTGCAAACTTTGCATTAGTGAGCGTAATTCTAAGCCAGTTTCCTCTACAAAATCGGGGTTTCCCTCTACTGGCATTAAGTAATCTAGTCCGTTATGGTTGACGCCATAACCGCTAAAGAAAAACCATAGTCGGTCTTGGGGTTGCCAACATGCCACAGCTAAATCTTCTAGTAAAAGCAAAATATTCTCTTTAGTAGGATAGGTAGACCTATCTCCCAAAGGCGGCGAAGTGTCTGTCATGACGAGACACTGTTGCTGCAAAAAACCTGCTTCTACAACCAAAAAATCCTTTAACGCCTCGGCATCGGCTACGGCGCACCCTAAAGGTTGAAAGAACTGATATTGATTTATGCCAATGGCGATCGCCCAATTATTTGCCATCGCGCTCTCTGCCGGTGATGTTTTGCTTACTTGAATTCGCGGTTGGCTTTGCTGAAAAAACAAAGCTAACCTATGTCTTATAGTCTATGTGATTCTCATCTCATCAATCGACTTGATGTGATGATTACTACTTGTTTTTACAAGAATATACTTTTATAGCATTGAGATTGTTTTTTCCGAGTGAGGAGCATATTTAAGTTATGAGGAGTTGCAGGCAGCCATCAGCATATTTCTTTTTCAAGAGACTTATTCAACATATGCCATTAATTGGCAAGACAATCCGGATTGGTTATGCAGTAGTTTTGCTCTTGTCTGCGGCTCCTTTGTGGTTGGCAACCGAAGCGATCGCCCCCCAGATTGTACGAGCTTACACCGCAAGAGTTGACCTGGCTATTGACCGCTTACCAGAGGAAAACTACGAAACTCTTCTCAGAAGGGCAGAAGCAGCCGCTAGAGCGGCAGTTCAACGTAGCTTTGATCAAGATATATTGGTATCAGATATTTCTGTAATTATTACCGTACAAAATAATGGCGCGATCGCACCAGTTTTGGAATTAGCAGTCACTCGTCAACAGTGGCGCAATCGTCCCGATCCACAACGCTGGGCGAAATATTTTAAAACAGCGCGATCGTTATTATTTTTGGGAGACAATTTCAAAAGCCCCACCGCAACGCAACCAGCTATCACTTCTCCAGCAACCAACAAATAGTCATTGGTCATTGGTCATTAGTCATTAGTGATTGCAATACTGCTCGGTTAAGGATTTTTCGTGGGGAAATCACGCGTGTAGAGACGCGAAATTTCGCGTCTCTACAATGGTCGTCAGTGCTTAAGCGAGTAGTATTGTTAGTGATTGGATTTTTTCTCATCCCCCATGCACTTCGGCCCAATACCCAATGAGCGAATGGCACGCTCGTTCAGAAATCTTTTAGCCAAGAAATAAATTTCACCGCGAGAAGCTTAAACCCGTTCAAAACGGGTTTAAACTCTTGTTTTAGTTAGCTTCTAGCTAACTTGAGCTTTAAGCGCGAATTTTAATTCAGCGTTTAACAAGCTTGCCATTCGCCCCATGCACTTCGGCCCAATACCCAATGAGCGAATGGCACGCTCGTTCAGAAATCTTTTAGCCAAGAAATAAATTTCACCGCGAGAAGCTTAAACCCGTTCAAAACGGGTTTAAACTCTTGTTTTAGTTAGCTTCTAGCTAACTTGAGCTTTAAGCGCGAATTTTAATTCAGCGTTTAACAAGCTTGCCATTCGCCCTATGCACTTCGACCCAATACCCAATGAGCGAATGGCACGCTCGTTCAGAAATCTTTTAGCCAAGAAATAAATTTCACCGCGAGAAGCTTAAACCCGTTCAAAACGGGTTTAAACTCTTGTTTTAGTTAGCTTCTAGCTAACTTGAGCTTTAAGCGCGAATTTTAATTCAGCGTTTAACAAGCTTGCCATTCGCCCTATGCACTTGGGCCCAATGCCCAATGACTAATGACTAATGACTATTGACTCCCCTTCCACAAATGCGTTAATGGCGTAGAATAAAAAGGTTGTCAAAAATTGCAGTATCCGGTAATATGGCAGTTCCAAAGAAGAAAACATCTAAATCCAAACGCGATAAACGTCGAGCTACCTGGAGACACAAAGCTTCTGTTGAAGCTCAAAAAGCTCTTTCTCTAGGCAAGTCTATTTTGACTGGACGTTCTACATTCGTCTATCCAACTGCGGAAGAAGAAGAAGAAGAGGAATCATAGTCAAGTTAGGAGTTAGGAGTTAGGAGTTTAGAATTCATAATTCATAACTCATAACTCATAACTTTTCCATGACTCATGACCAATTACGACTAGTTATATGATAATTAAAGTGTTTTCTTAAGAACACTTATTTTCCGGTGGCCATGGTAGGAAAATTTTTTCAAAAACCGGCACAGGGAGAAAGCGATCGCACCCCACCCGGTCAGTATTTAACTAAAGGCTTCCCTGTTTTAACTTACGGTGCAACTCCCCAAGTCAGTACAGATGAATGGGAATTTCGAGTTTGGGGTTTGGCAAAACCCAAGACTTTCACCTGGTCTGACTTCATGGCGTTACCCCAGCACGAATTTACCGCTGACTTTCACTGTGTTACCCGTTGGTCTAAACTAGATGTCAAGTGGACTGGCATTAAGGTGACAGACTTCATGAAAGAAATTGAAGTTGATCCGCAAGCAGCCCACGTGATGGAACACTGCTACGGCGGCTACACTACTAATATTTCCATCGAAGACTTTCTCAGGGAAGAAAACTTCTTTGCTTTTAAAGTATTTGGTGAGGCGTTACCTGTAGAACATGGTGGACCGATGCGGTTAGTTGTTCCTCATCTTTATGCTTGGAAAAGTGCCAAGTGGATTAATGGCTTAGAGTTTCTCAAACGTGAAGAACTTGGTTTTTGGGAACGTAATGGCTACCATCGCCGAGGTGAACCTTGGACGGAAGAACGTTACAGTAGTTTTTAACAACTCCGTCAGGAAGTTCCCAAGAATAAATAAACTAAACGTCCAAACACCCGGTTTATTTTAGAAACTGGGTGTTTCACGTAATTTATAAGTAGCGATAATTTTTCTGGTTTTAGGATTACAAACAGAATTACAAGTGATTAGGCTAACTTCACTAACAGGCATTTCTCCTATATAAATATTTTCCAATTCTTGTAATTTATTTTTAAATGAAGAGTTGGGATTTTGTGTAAATCTACATAAAGTAATATTACCAAAAAATATGGTATCTGATATATATTTTTTGTTATCGGGTACGCCAATATCTTTCAATCCAAAATCTAATGTTTGAACTAATTCTTTCAGTGTTTCATGACAATAACCTATTAAAGAAACACTAGTTGGGAACAAAACCAAGCCTTGCAAAGTAAAATTGAATGTTTCAAATTTAGGAAATATTTGAGCAAATAAATTATCAACTTTATCTACATCTTCGTTATTAAAAAGAGGAGGGCTATTTACAGTTCGCACATTTTTTATAGTTAAGTGTAAAAATTCAGTTGAGTAATAAAAATGGTTGTTATCTGTACTTTTTAACGGCTCAATAATTTTTTCGGAGATGATTTTAGTAATATTTATTGGAGGGAAAGCGACTGATACCAAGCCAGTTGCATTATCATTTTCATAATTACTTCGCATTTCAACAATGCTCTGTTTAATTTGCCCTAGACGAATATTATCTTTCATCTGTTGGATTATTTTCTTTTGCTGTGCAACGTAACTCTCATTCATAACGTGATGCTTAGAGGATGTTTGAAAAGTGTTGGGCGATTAGAAATCGCTACTACACAAACAAAGTCCGCCTTCGCGGACTAATCAAAATAACCTGCTTCCGGCAGGTTTTGTTTGTATAGCCGCGATTTATAATCGCCAGGTTAAATTATATTTTACTTCTCAAATATCCTCTTATTGAATTGCAAATGAGTGTATATATGTGATTTTTATGAATTATTTAATAAGTTTTTTCAAGAAAGATAATTTGCCCTCATAAGGAGGATATCGCCATTGTAAATCGAGCCAGAAAGGATTCTGGTAAACGCTTTTGTAGTGAGAAAAAGCATCAAAACTAGCTTTACCGTGATAGCTACCGATACCGCTATCACCTACACCGCCAAATGGTAGAGAAGAGACGGTAATATGCATTACTGTTTCGTTCAGACACACAGCACCAGATGAAGTTGATTGTAAAACTTGCTTTTGTAGGTTTTTGTTGTTAGAAAATAAGTACAAAGCTAAGGGTTTTGGTTTCGAGTTAATTAAGGCGATCGCTTCTGATATATCTGTATATTCAATCACAGGCAAAATCGGCCCAAAAATTTCCTCTTGCATCAGAGAATCTGCTAAGGAAACATTTTCAATTACTGTAGGATCAATATAAAGTTCATCTCGGTTAGTTTCTCCCCCAAAGCGAATTTCACCATCTTTTAGGAGTTTAGCTAACCTGTCAAACTGTTTTTGATTGATAATTCTGCCATAATCAGGACTGCTAGCAGGATTATCACCGTAAAATTCTTTTATGTATTTTTTTATCTGCGCTAAGAAATCTGCTTTTATTTTGGTATCAACTAACAAATAATCAGGCGCAAGACAAGTTTGCCCGCAATTGATAAACTTACCCCAAGTAATGCGTTTGGCAGTATGTTCAAGATTAATGTCAGTATCTACAATACAAGGATTTTTACCACCTAATTCTAAAGTGACTGGTGTTAGATGTTTAGCTGCGGCTTCCATAATAATTTTGCCGACAGCAGTACCACCAGTGAAAAAAATGTGGTCAAACTTTTCTGCAAGTAATTTTTGGCTGGTTTCCACACCTCCTTCTACTACAGTGATATATTCTGGCTGAAAATTTTTGCTAATAATTTTAGCTATAACAGCAGAGGTATGGGGGGCTAGTTCTGAAGGTTTGAGAATGGCACAGTTTCCAGCAGCGATCGCGCCAATTAAGGGTGAAAACATTAATTGAAAAGGATAGTTCCAAGCACCAATAATTAAAACAACTCCTAGCGGTTCTGGATAAATTTTCGCTGAAGCGGGGAATAGTTTCCAAGGAACTTTTGCTTTTTGAGGCTTAGTCCAAGTTTTGATATCTTGAATACAATGTTTAATTTCTCGAATAACTAAGGCTATTTCTGAAGCGAAACTTTCAAACTCTGATTTATTTAAGTCTGCCTTTAAAGCCTGAACAATAGCCGCTTCATTTTCACTAACTGCTTGTCTTAATATTTGCAGTTGGGCAATACGAAAAGCAATATCTTGGGTTTTTCCTGTTTGAAAGTAATCTCGCTGGTTGCGAATAATATCAGTAATTGATAATTCGTCTATCATCTTTTTAAGAGTTAGGAGTTAGGAGTGAGGAGTGAGGAGTTAGCTTACATCTTGCACCAAGCGCCGTGAACTAAAGTTCCGGCTTAAAGCTAAAACCCATTAAAATGGGTTAAAACTCTTAGCAAGTCGGTTAAAAACCGACTTTAGCTTTGAGCCACGTAATTTATTTCATTGCTCTATTTGAGCCTTTATTGAGAAGGGTGCAAGATATCAATTAGGAGTTAAGAGTGAGGAGTTAAAAGTGAGGAGTGAAAAATTATGAATTATTAATCTTTTTCTTATTTGTTATTCCTAACTCCTAACTCCTAATTCCTAACTCCTAACTTCTAACTTACTGTTTTACTGGTAAACTGACAATAAATACACTACCTTTACCTACCTCTGAATTGACTTGGATAGTACCTTTATGAGCTTCGACAATTCGCCGAGAAAGGTATAGTCCTAAACCACTACCAGAACGCTTGTGGCTGCCTTGGCGAAATCTTTCAAACAAGGTTGCTTGTTCTTCAGGGGGAATACCTGGGCCTGTATCCGCTACTTCAATAGTAATTATGTCATTGGCTGTCGCAGGAGCCACCAGACGAATAGTCACAGAGCCATTATCGGTAAATTTGATCGCATTGCCAATCAAGTTGGTGAATAGCCGATGCAATTCTAAGCGATCGCCCATCACTGTGTTTGTGGTAGATTCTTCGGTAATGTCCAGATTTATTGCTAGTTGCTTTTGCTGAGCTAAGGGAGTTAATTCACCTGCTACTTCTTTGAGTAACTGGTGTAAATTCACTGGTTGAAATGCTAAATTTTTGCGCCCCGCTTCAAAGCGATAAACTTCTAGTAAGGTATTTACCATCGCTAGCAGGTTGGTGTTACTGCGAGCCATGATTGTAATAACTTCTTGCATTTGCGCCGATAGTCCTCCCAAAGCACCCTCTTGAAACAGCATCAGCATCCGTTCTGCTGCTACTAAGGGGGTGCGTAAGTCGTGGGTGAGACGGGAGACAAAATCTTCTCGTTGACGCGCAATTTCATCGCGTTCATCGATACTGTGTTTGAGGCGGAGGAGCGATCGCACTCTTGCCAGCAACTCGTCTACTGTTACAGGTTTACGGATAAAGTCATCCGCACCCAAGTCTAATCCGTGCGCAACATTCGGTGAGTCATGAGCAGTAATCAGTAAAATCGGGATAAACGGCAAACTTTTATTTCCCCTGATACGCTTAGTGACTTCGTAACCATCCATCCCTGGCATCATCAGATCCAGCAACACTAAATCAAAACTCAATTCAGCAAGTTTTGCTAGTGCGGTAGGACCATTTTCTGCTGTGGAAACTGTGTAGCCTTCTTCCTCCAGGATGGTTTTGATTAAAAATACGTTATCCGGTGAATCATCGACTACTAGTATTTTGTCCGAGTGAGAAGATTGAGAACTCATTGATTAGAAAGATTTAAGATAAAAGTTAAGATTTGTTGCGTATATTTATTCGTAACAATTTTTCTCTGTGTTACTTAGTTTACCTCTTTCCCAAGAAAGATAATTGACCAGGAAATTGCTGTCAACTAACTGTAGAAATAATTAATTTGATAAAGCTATTTGACAGATAACCAATAGCCCTAATTGAATCATGACTCGTAAACTTTTAAAACTGGATATCTATTCAAGCAAAAGGATATTAGTAGCATTTGAGTACAACCAACACCAGTAGGCGATGTATGTAATGTGCAAAAATTGCCACTGGACAAAGTGGAGCGCGTAGGCAATAAAGTTAAAGCCTTGATTATTAATATATGTAACTTATTAAAAACAAGGATTGCAAATAGAAGCTTGAGAAAGCTAAGCAGAGGATGCAAAAGTTTTCAGTTGTAAAATGTATTTATTTACTTAAGTACAACCAAATATCACTCTAAAATCAAAGTAACTTTTAAGCGATGGGGCATATCAGCAAATACCTGACAAATTATACATAGAGGTTTAATGTGAAGCGCATAGTTGAATTTCCCCTAGAAAACGGTGACTCTATTCTTGTGGAAGTGGATCAACCAGCAATAATTGACGATCGCATCGGTTTACGTGATGAACTAGCTCAAAAAGCCCAACAAACTTTCGAGTCTGCTTTGGAAAAAGTCAACCCTGTAGCTAATGCCATTATCAACAAGATGCGTAGTCTGAATCAGCCTGCTGACGAAGTGGAAGTTAAGTTTGGTGTGAAAATGAGTGCTGAACTTGGGGCGGTAATTGCATCTGGTACTGGTGAAGTCAACTATGAAATTACGCTGAAGTGGAAACAGGAGTGATAAGATGACCGCACGGCTTAAGTTATCAGTCGTTAGGATTTACTCAAACAGCGGTAAAGTTGTTGTTGGTGCTGGCTTTTTAGTTTCTCAAAAACACATCCTAACATGCGCTCCTGTGATAGCTGATGCTTTGGGAATTACTAGAAACACTGCCGAAATGCCTGATGCAGAAATCTGCTTGGACTTCCCTTTATTAGCAGCGAAACAATTTTACACAGCTAGGGTGGTTTTCTGGCAACCTGTTAATCCTGATGAGTTTGCCGAAGATATTGCGGGACTGGAGTTAGAAAGTTCTCCTCCAGATGCGGCTCGAGCAGCACCATTAGTGACATCAGAAGATTTTTGGGGGCATGATTTCTGTGTTTTGGGTTTTCCTGCAAAGCAACTTAATGGAGCTTGGGCTTCTGGCGAACTACGCGGTGAACTGGCTAACGCTTGGGTGCAGTTGGAGGATGTGAAACAACAAGGCTATGCATTAGAACCGGGGTTCAGTGGTGCGCCGATATGGGATGAGCAGCTACAGGGTGTAGCAGGAATGGCGGTAGCGGCGGAAATCAACCGACCAAATACCAAAGCTGCTTTTATGATTCCCGCAAAGGTGCTGTGTGAAGCATGGTCTTTTTTGGGTGAACAAGCAATTCCCCTGTCATTAGCAGAACTAGAATCACCCAACGACGGGCCAGTTGCACTGAATTCTCCTTTTTATGTCGAACGTCCTCCGAAAGAATCTGACTGTTACAAGGAAATTGAGAAACCTGGAGCATTAATCCGAGTGAAAGCTCCTTGGCGCATGGGAAAAACATCGTTAATGGAGCGGATTCTTGCTCAGGCTTCACAAAAAGGTTATTTAACCGTGCGTTTGAGCTTTCAAATGGCGGATGGAAAGGATCTTGCCGATTTGGATAAGTTTCTCCGCTGGTTTTGTCTCAGTATAGGAAGGAGTTTAAGACTATCTAATAAATTAGCGGATTACTGGGACGATATTTTTGGCAGTAAGGTTAACTGCGATACTTATTTTGGGGAGTATCTTTTAGCAGAAATCGACCAACCCCTGGTTTTGGGATTGGATAAAGTGGATTTAATGTTTCCCCATGAAGCGATCGCAACAGACTTTTTTGGATTGCTCAGAGCTTGGCACGATCGCGCCAAGTATGACGAAATTTGGAAAAAATTGCGGTTGGTGATTGTGCATTCCAAGGAAGTTGATATTCCGATTAGTATTCATCAGTCACCCTTCAATGTCGGATTTGAGGTTGAGTTACCAGAGCTAAATCAAGCACAAGTACAGGATTTAGTACAACGGCATGGACTCAATTGGACTGCGGAGGAAGTCCAGAAATTAATGGTTATGGTGAGCGGACATCCTTATTTACTGCGAGTGGCACTATATCGAATCGCACGGGGTGAGATGACACTAGAGCAATTGTTGCCTATTGCTCCCACCGAAGAAGGTTTGTACCGCGACCATCTGCTTCGACATTTATCAAACCTCGAAGAAAATCCAGAACTGTTCGCAGCGATGAAGCAAGTAGTTCAAGCTAATGCTCCAGTAATGATTGACGCGGGGGAAGCATCTAAATTACACAGTATGGCTTTGGTAAAATACACGGGTAATAAAGTCCAGCCTCTGTGTGAATTGTATCGTCAGTATTTTCGCATACGCTTGAGGGTTAACTGATGAATCCAGCACCTCACTCAGCCTACAAATACCAAGTTGGCGGCAGTCTGCCCCCTGATTACCCCTACTACGTTAGGCGTAAGGCAGATCAAGACTTGTACGAAGGTTTGAAGGCAGGCAAGTTCTGTTATGTCCTCAACTCGCGGCAGATGGGCAAATCTAGCCTGCGGGTGCAAATCATGCAACAGTTGCAAAATGAGGGTATTGCCTGTGCTGCTATTGACTTAACGCATATTGGTAGCCAGAACCTCTCACCAGAGCAGTGGTATGCCGGTTTTATTCGTACTTTAGTAAGCAGTTTTAAACTTTCCTCAAAGTTTAATTTGGGAAGTTGGTGGCGCGATCACGGTCATATTCCTCCGCTACAACGATTGAGTGAGTTTATCGAAGAAGTTCTGCTTGTGGAAATTTCCCAACAGATTGTCATTTTTATAGATGAAATCGATAGCGTTCTGGGCCTGAATTTCAAAACCGATGACTTTTTTGCCTTAATCCGGTACTGCTACAACCAACGTGCTGATAAGCCCGAATACCTACGTCTCACCTTTACGCTGTTGGGAGTAGCCACTCCTTCAGATTTGATTCAAGACAAACAACGCACACCATTTAATATTGGTCAGGCAATTGAACTAAATGGTTTTCAACTGGCTGAAGCTGAACCACTAGCCCAAGGATTGGTAGGAAAATTTAGCAATCCCCTAGAGGTGTTGGGAGAAATTTTGGCTTGGACTGAGGGTCAACCATTTCTTACTCAGAAGCTTGGTTGAGTCGGCGGAGGGTATTATCCCTCGCACCTCTCAGTTAGATCCGGACG
>JBHYDF010000198.1:0-16430 GCA_051861145.1 Nostocaceae cyanobacterium | reverse complement strand
ACTTTTGACTTTTGACTTTTGACTTTTGACTTTTGACTTTTGACTTTTGACTTTTTTACATACAGAAATTTTTCCTTCTACAGAGGGCTTTTTGCTAAAGTAAACCATTGATTGGCAGACCAAAACCCAAAGCAAATCGAACTGTAAGCATGAGTGTGAGCAACGTTATAAACAATAGAGTCGCATTAATATCCTGAACTATAGAGTTTAGTTTCTCACGCCAAAGACCATAATTTATTACCCCATAAAAGGGAATGTCATTGAGTGCAACAGCTATCACAGCTCCGGGTATACCCATAAGATAAAACCCAAGCGGCAATCCAATAATCATAAAGATAAATTTGGAAAAGCTAGCGAACGCTGTATATTGAGCTTTACCAATAGCCAAAAGTGATGTATCAATAGTTTGGGTAAGTACTCGAGGCCAGATGCCTAGCGCTAAAAGAGGCAGCATCCAAGCGGCCTGAGCATACCTGTTATCATACAGAATCAAGATAAAAATATCCCCGAAACTAACCATTACTGTTAATCCTAATGCCATTGCTATTAGGAAAAACTTACGGTTTTTTTGAATTTTGGCGCGAAAAGCTGAGCGAGGAAGGTCAATAAATTTAGAAAAAACTGGAAAAATTACCTTATTACTGACCGCTAAAAGAATCTGGCGGGGAATGTCAGCAAGTGTGAAGGCAATGCTATACACACCTAAAAGTTCGGTGGAAATAAATTTACCTAGAATGAGTCGATCTGATTGTTCAGCTAAAAAGTATAAAGCTGTCGAAACAAAAATCCATTTACCGAAGGAAAATAGAGCAGTGATTGCCTCTTGCTCCCAGGCAAAGCGGTTAGATGATCCGGGAATTAACCGATGACTCAATACCATTCGTACTATATTCCCTACCAAGTTGCCGATCACTAATGCCCAAATTGTCGGCTTGAGCCAAGCCCAAACAATCATCACCGTCAGGGAGATAACCTGCACTCCCAATTCAAAAATTGCCAACTGACGCACAGCCATGTGCCGGTTGAGCGTATATAAGGCTGTGGAGTTGAAGCTAGAAATTACCGTACCAAAACCAACTACCGGTAGCAACCATAATAATTGAGGCTCGTTGTAGAAGTTCGCAAGCGGCCAGGCGATCACAACGCAACACAACCACAAAACAAAGCCACGAATAATCTGTAAAGTCCAGGCTGTATTGAGAAAATTTGGTTCATCCCCACGCTTATTTTGAATAATGCTTGGACCAATACCGATGTCTGAGAACAGCTGCAAGCCGATGATGAAAGTGTTGATCAAGGCCATCAGGCCAAAGAATTGTGGAAAGAGTAGGCGAGTCAGAATCAGGTTACTGCCGAATCTTAAAATTTGGCTGGCTCCATAACCTGCGATAGTCCAAACTGTACCACTGATGGCCAGCTTCTTGAGTGAGGTCATGATTTTTTGGAGGGTAAATCAATAGAGAGACTCAGTAGCTTTTGATCCAATTTTTCCTCCTCGACATTAGGGTTGTTGGAATAGTCACTGACTTGGTTTTTTGCATTCTCGATACTAGACCTAAATAGCGCCGCTAAGTGTCCAGCCTCAATAGTGGCGTTGTGTTGTTGAAGAACTCGCTTTCGCCCTTCTATGCCCATTTGTTCTAGCTTTTCCATTGGTAATTGTAATGCCTCCTGCATTGCTACTACTAGTGTTTCGACTGAGCCAGGTGGCACTAGCCAACCACTGATTCCCGGCTCGACTAGCTCAGGAATTCCAGCTATATAAGTGCTGATGACTGGACGACTTAATGCCAGTGCTTCCATGATGACTACTGGTAAACCTTCTGCGAAAGTAGGTAATACCATTGCTCGTGCTGCTAGGATCTGTTGACGAACTTCCGCATTGCTAGCCCAACCGAAGATTTTTACACTATCTTGCAGTCCGAGTTGAGCGATCGCATTTTCAATTTCACTCCGCAATGGCCCATCACCTACCAATACCAACTGCAATTGCTGACCTTTGCTTACTAACTGGCTGGCGGCTTCTACTAAAAGCAGATGTCCCTTGGCTTCCCCCAACCTGCCAATACAGACTAAACGCGGCTCTGTTGGTATGGGAGTAGGTGCAAGAGTCAGAAATTTATCATCTACGCCACAATGAACGACATGAATTTTTGACCATTGCTGTTGAGGACACCAACGGTAAAGCTGACTTTTACCGAAGGAGCTAACTGTGACGACAAAAGCAGCTCGCTCAACTTTTTCTACCAAGGACAGAGGTTTAACAGAGTCAAACTCTTCCGGTCCATGAATCGTAAAGCTGTAAGGAGGACCACCAAGTGCCCTACACAACATTACGACTGTGGTGGAATTCGTGCCGAAATGAGCGTGAACATGGTCTATGCCTGCATTTTTCCACCAACCTAAAAGAACGCAAGCTTCTGCTAAGTAGATCAGATGATACAAAAGCCCTCGCTCTGAATGCCTACTTAGCTTGATCGACAACCACAAGGCTTGTAGAAAACGAATCGGTCTAATGATAGATGCGTAAATTAAAGCAATCAGTAAACCGATTCTTGGGATTTCTAAAACTACCTTGGTTTTCTCCAGTTCTAATTTGTCGGCTTCATCAACTAATTCAGTGCTGCAAGAACGAATTGCATATCGCTGAATTTTGATTCCGTGTGTCTCTAAACTAGCGATTTCTCGCCGTATAAAGCTGTGGCTGACTTTGGGATATTGATTTATTAAGTAGGCGATCGTCAATGGCATCTTTACTTTTGCAATTGGCCGAACTACTGGGTTAACGAGTAACAAAAGAGTGAGGCGATTAAGATTACATATGCTGAATATGACCTACACTCAGCTAGCTACAAGTTTTGGGAGCATCCCGATTTTGACAAAATACTTGTTAAAGAGTTTTTCCCAGTCCTCTTGTAGAGGAATGCGCGCTTTCAGACAGGCACTTAAGTGCCTGGCTATTCATGCAAAATTGGGATGCTCCCCAAGTTTTGTCACTAGCAACTAGCAGAACAACTATACAATGTACAATGGGTAGAGTTTTGCTTTTATCCGCACTAAGATTTATTTAGTATTAGGGAAACAGAAAAAAAGTTAAATTTATCCAAAGGTAGAAGTTTAAAGGAAGAAGGAATTCCTTTATGTGGCTTCAAATAGGGGTTTGGTGTTGTTTAAAATTTGCTACATACCAAATGAAATTATAAAAATAATATTAAAGTTAAGTAGTCGCCTGCGTACAATCTTCATAAAATATTTACATATTTTCCGTATAATTGCGTTAGTATTTTCACCAGCTAAAGCTTTAGAAAGTCACCTCTGACCAAAACCCAATAGCCGATCTTGGTCATGCTTGTTTATAAAGATTTAAGCAAGAGTACATAAAGATAGTATAAAATACCTTAATGGATATGCTATTTATTATTAATATTTAATACCTGCGTTCGCTGAAATTAAAAGTCAAATTGGCATTTATGTAACTTTTGCAACAAGTAAATAGCCATCATGAACTGCGTACATCAGAACCCATGAAAATAAGCTTTTCCTCACTCCCTACTCTCCACTCCGCACACAACGATAAACCTCTCTTGGGGGCGATTTGCAGGCTTGCTTTCTTTGAGTATATTTTGAATTGCGATACGCGAAGCGCGTGCGGCGGGGGCAGAAAATATCCGATTTTCTGCTGACGGGCGAAGCGCTTTGCAGCCATCCCCGCTTGCACGATCGCCATCAACCGGAATCGGGTCGAATTTGAGGAAATTAGCAATGTTTGTTTGAAATTTTGCGCCCGTGCATGGTCGCAAATATTTGCTTTCACAAGTCCACTTTACCTCAGAGAATGTTTGGAAAGTCTCACTGAGCAGGTTTTTGGTGGTTTTGCGCCTCATGCCATCTTTGATAAGAGTTTTCGTCAAACTCACTGCTAACTGCAAGTGGCGTCAATACAACGTAGGTTTTAGGAAAAAGAGGTAAAACAAGCGATACAATCCTTTTCCCTTTAAAATTAAACCCTTATCCCTTGCTGTATTGCAAGTTGCTCCCGTGTTCACCTCTGTTACCTCAGCAGTTGCAATTTCCTCATTCATAGTAGGTTAAATCTCGATGAATAAGCCAAAATCAAAATCATTCCGCATTTTATACGCGGCTGGTCCTGGAAATGTGATTGGAACATACAAACATTGGGTTAATGGACAGGACGATACTTCAGAGGTAGCAGTTACTTATTCAGAGCAGTTTTACAATTTATGTCGCATTTTAGATGCAGAAGCTTACGTTATTTCATCATTTAATCAGAAAGAGATTTTGCGTGATGATGAATTCACTATTGAGCATAGACCAATGCTATTTCAAAGTTCATCACGTATAATAACTCACTTAAATCAGCTTTGGTATGGGTTAGGTTTGATTGTTTCTGCCTGTGTTTGGAAAGCTGATGTTGCAGTCGTAATGGATGGTACGGCGCATTGGTTTGTCCTGTCTATTTTACCTTTCTTAGGAGTAAAAATAGTACCTTCATTACACTGTACTCTCTGGCGAAAGTATATACCCCAAAAAACTACAGAAAAAATTATTTCCAGACTGAATAAAGATTTTTTTGCTAGTATTTGCACTGCTATTTTGACAGTATCAAAAGATATTTCTGAGCAGGTTGAGCAGTGTGCTGGCGGAAAGTCTCAGCCAATTTTTCAATTTCTGCCTATTTATCGGAGAACATTCTTTGAAGGTATAACTCCTCCAGACGAAGAGCGATCGCCATTTACAGTTTTGTTTGTAGGTCGCATCGAAACAAATAAAGGTGTATTTGATTTAGTAAAAATAGCTCAGCGTTTTTTATCCGAAGGAAGACAGGATATTAGATTTGATGTTTGTGGAACAGGATCGGCGTTAGAATCTCTACGTTTTGCTGCTAAAGAGTCTGGAATTGACTCTTTTTTTATATGTCACGGTCACTGTAAACAACCACAAATGCGCGAAATGTTTAGTAGAGCGCATGTTGTAATTGTGCCAACAACAACAGCTTTTGTCGAGGGATTCTGCAAAGTGGTTGCAGAGGGGATATTAGCTGGTCGTCCTGTAGTTACTTCATCTGTAATTCCAGCATTATCCTATGTGTCTGATGCTATTGTTGAAGTCAAGCCGGATGATGTTCAAGGATATGGCGATGCGTTGCTTAAATTGTATGGCGATCGCGATTTTTATGAACAAAAGCGTCAGAATTGCTTTCAACTGCAAGAGCAGTTTTATGACACATCAAGAAGTTGGGAAGCTGCACTTAAATCTGTCCTCACGACAATTAATAAGTAGCCGTCATGAACTGCGTATACATCAAGCACTCAACTCGTCTTATACCATTTCTATGTGAAGATGCACATTATTATTAGCCTGCGCAGGCAGGCTTTGTATGTGTAGCCCCAGGCTTATAGCCTGTGGAGATAATATGCAGCCTCATAGAGAATTGGTATTAGAGTGGAGTTTTTCTTTTAAAATATAAATTTGATGATTTAACTTCTCTGCAATTGGTAACTCTAAAATTTTCAGCATATCCCTGAGACGGTAACGCCAATCATGTCTCAAGAGGCATTCTCGATAGTTTCTCTGTGAGTTAGCGATTAGAGTACAATTGTCATTCAACAATTCTTCAAAAAATGGAATCCAATCTACTGAATTATCTGGTATATCAATTGTACTATTTTCCCAGTCCATCAAGTTAGCTACACCTTTGCCAAAAGGTTTTTTACCCACAACTGTGCAACCAGATGACCAAGATTCAAACCAACGCATTAGAATTGGGGAATATCCTTGAAAACGTTCTACTTTACTAGCTTCAAAGCATAAACTAATTTTTGATATTCCGAGAATTTTATATAATAATTTTGTATGTTCTCTCATATTAACGATGTCAGGTTGAGAGAATGTAGAGTGAAAATAGATCCGGTTACTAGGCTGCTCATTGAAGTATTGCTGTAAAGATTTATGTATTTCGGGGTTAGTTCTTCCATAGCTGATAATGTCGATACTGCGATTAATGCAATTTGAGCCTGATTGTAGTACATTAATTGCTAATGGTAAGAATGTCGTACTTAGATTACGACTGCTATTGATAATATCAGCCATTTCAGCAAACATTACGAATAAATGATCCAAGTATGGAATTACATCTCTATCAAGATGGGAAGGGTCAAACCCATCCATTAAGTAGGCAATGCGCAAGTCAAACTGATTGAGAAGATGATTAAGAGCATGTATTGATAGAAGAAATTCAGGTCTTAGAGACGCAACAAGCAGGACGTTTGGTCCTTTACCTAAAGTGGGTAAATTCTTAATTGTATACCATGATTTGAAAATTCGATGTCTGTAGCGCTTGAGAAATAAAATATTTTGATTTGGTAAAGGATAAATGAAGGTAGCATCAAGAGCAAATGATAATGATTCTTCAAGACTATAAAGTACTGACCAGCCAACATGTTGATTTCCAGGATAAAGTTCTGACAATACAAATAGATTCATACTACTTTCAACTTTCTTATTGACTGATTCATTACCCAATCAACATTATTCAAGCAGCTAGTCACTTTGCACCCATTTCAAAACTTATCATCTAGTGTTATTTCACTAGAGTTTACCATAGTTCTGCTAATTGCATATTATCTAATATTACACACTATTTAATAGTGATCGCGCTCACAAATTTTTGTATTATTTGTTTTCTAGATACGTAAATTCCTGAGCTTAATACTCCCTTGGGTGCTAGAGCATCGGTACAGTAATCCCAAAAACCGGGTTTTTAATTGCTCATTTTGACTAATTTACCGGCGCTCTAAATGTTATTAGGACTTACACAAAACATAACAAAAGTAGCGGTAATTCATGAATTACCGCTACTTTTGAATGAGCTTTTCAACCACATCTTGCGTCAATACTTGAAGGGTTTTGGGGTTTTGGGGTAAGGGAAAAGGCGTAAAATAAGCATCTTCTTCCCCTTCCCCTTTAACCTTTTACCTTATCCCTTGCAGTATTGTATCTTGCGTAAGTTATGGTTATTTTTAGCTCATCTGTACAAAGATATCACCAAAGTAACCGAAGCCTGGTATTTTAGGTAAATCATTCCTAAAAAATTCTATAAATGACTGTTTATCCCACCAATCTTGGCGTGCAAATTTAATCTCTTTTCCTTCTCCTGGAATGACATTGAGTTGGATTTCTGCTTCTGATATTTGTGATAGATATTCAATGCAATCTATAGTCTTTTGAATATCACTTTCAATTAAATGATACTCAAATGATAAAATATCAATAGGATGTGTTAAACCCTTAAGAACGGAAAGTTCAAATCCTTCAACATCAATTTTGCAAAATTTTGGATGACCATAGGATGAAATAAGCATATCAAGTGTCGTTACGTCTACCTCAATTTCTTCCTCAATATCACCTTCCCATTCAGAGATGAAACTAGCTGCACCAAGATTTTGCTTTCGAGTGTAAAGTTTCAACTTATCAGGTTTTTCTCCTACTCCTTTATCTACACAAATAAAATTATTATTTCCTCTAAATTTTGCTTTTAATATCTCAATACAATCAGGCTGAGGCTCAACAGAAACAACTTTTGCTCCAATATCTAAAAACACTGCTGTTTTGTTACCCAAGTTTGCGCCTATATCAAAACAAAGGTCTCCAGTATTAATAAAATTGCGATAAAATTCTTTTTCAACTTGTAGTTTTTTTAAATGACTACGATTCAGAGTATATGCATATATTCGGTGAGCAAGTTGATAGAGTCTGAGTTTAATTAGTAATTTCTTTACTTTCTGAAAGTGTATCATCTATTAATCCTCCTTTGTTTATTGGGAGAAAGAAAAACAAGCAATAGATTCAGAATTGATATAAGCTTTGAAGAGTTGTTATATCAAGTCCGGCTAATTGCTTACGATATATATAGGATTACTATTTGATTTTTGAAAATATACGTAGGGCGTGTTAGCGTGATTCCTAACGCACCATTTATAAAGGTTTGGTGCGTTACGACGTTCCGTCTAACACACCCGACAATACTTAATTTTTTTCATAAATCAAACCTGATTCCCATAGCAAAAGTTTGTTGACACTCCCCTTAACTTTAGGTATGGGGAAACTCTTACAGATTTAATGCTGGCTTCTCAAGACTAGAAAAGAAATGGTATCCTATTTGGTCGGCAAAGATTTGCAACATCTTGACATCATCATCAGTGAAATAGCGCTGATGAAAAGTACCAACGTGTAAGACGCCGATCGCTCGCTTTTTAACTAGTAGTGGTACACCAAGCATTGACCGAATTCCCTTGTTACGGAGAATGGGACTCACCACTTCCACCTTAGACAGGTCATCTACCTTCATTAGAGTACTGTTAGCTGCAATCTGTCCAGCAAAGCCATGACCAAGAGGAATGCGGATATTAGCTGACTTTTCCTCTTCCAGTCCAATGCTGGCGAACACAGCTAATTCTTGCTGATTCTCTGTCTGTAACAGCACTGTACTGGTATCAACGGACATCAGTTGATGGATGCTGTCTAGGAGTACGTACAATAGTTTTTCTAGCAGCAGTTGAACCGGAACAGTATCCTTAAGGTTCTGAAAATACTTATGGTTGAGCTTGACAGCTTGCTCAATTTGGTATATAGTGTCACTAAGAGGAGTGGAAAGCCCATTGTCTGGTAGGTGGATGTCTTCTTGATTGGGTGTGGATGGTACTTGTGGTTCAGGCTTTCGGCTGCGCTTCACTTTTGCAGGTACACCAAAGGCTACTGAGTAAGGAGGAATATCTTTAGTTACTACTGATCCTGCTCCAATTACACTTCCTTCACCAATAGTAACTCCATCTAAAATTCTTACCCCACTACCTATCCAGCAGTCATCTTCTATGACAATGCCTTTATGGCTTTCTCCTTGCGATACGATTGGGCGTGTAGTATCGGCAAAATTATGATTGTTCGCGTAGATCCCTGAATGGGATGCAATCATACATTTGTTGCCTATTTTGATCTGACCAGGCCCAGCCATGCAAACATAGGGACCAATGTAAGTGGATTCACCTATTTCAACATAGCCGTTTCCTAAAGCTTTGATGTCAACACCCCGGTCAATCCATGTGTTGTTACCGATAATTATTTTACTATTGGGAGCGCCGCAATCTAAAAGAACATCACGGTAAATTCTAACGTCGTCTCCAAGGGAAATTGCAAAAGTATGAATAAATTCGACTCCAGTTTGGATGATAACTGAGTTTCCTAATTGGGCAAAAATATGACGATATATTAATCTTCTAAGCTTTACACCCACTTTCAGTGGAATTGATCCCACTAACAGGAACGCTATTGATTCCTTATAAGGAAACCAAGAAAAAAGAGATTTTTTCGGGTTTTGATGATTCATGATTTCTGTGTGTGTGAGGTTGGTTGTTAGAGGATGTTTGAGATGTACTGTTTTAAACATCCAGACCTTTTAGATCCCCCCAACCCCCCTTAAAAAGGGGGGCAAAAAGTCTTTCAAATTCCCCCTTTTTCAAGGGGCAAAAAGTCTTTCAAATTCCCCCTTTTTCAGGGGGCAAAAAGTCTTTCAAATTCCCCCTTTTTCAGGGGCAAAAAGTCTTTCAAAGTCCCCCTTTTTCAGGGGGCAAAAAGTCTTTCAAAGTCCCCCTTTTTCAGGGGAATTTAGGGGGATCTGCAAGAATGTGATGTGTAACTTAAGACTTTTCAAACATCCTCTTAACAGATATCATTTCTCACTATTCCCCACTCGCTGAATCTCGTTGTGTCCGAATCCACTTTGTCTGAGGCTGAATCAGAAAAGCCAAATAAAGTGGAATTTTCCACAGAATGTACAGCGGTACGGCTAACATTGTCAGCACAGGGAAGTCAGCACGGCCAAACTTGCCCCAAGCTGCAATAATCGAGATGAAAATCAATAGCCCTTCTATTCCAAGCAAAATACTTGGTAGCCATGAAACCCCCAATCCCGCAGCTAAGGCGGCTATCCCCATAGTAACTGCCCAAATCATTACCAACAGCGACAGCGGTGGTACACACAAGTCTAGGGCGATCGCCAATAAATCAAAACGCTTTTGCTGAAGAAAGGCTTGTAGCAGTCGGGGTACTTGTTTAAGCATGGTTTGTAAATATCCATGCTCCCATCGTGTTCTTTGGCTCTTGACAGCTTGCTTTTGTTGTGGTAAACTACTTTTTATTAAAGCATTTAAACAAAGTTTAGGAGAATATCCAGCGATCGCAAGGTCTAAACCAAGTTGGATGTCCTCAACAATATTACCAGAAGCCCAAGAAATTTTGTTGATAACTGACCAAGGGAAAGCCATGCCCGAACCGGTTAATAAGCAAGGCTGATTGAGTCGTTCTAATCCGCTGGGACGGACTAAATTTTTCACCAGAAACGCGAAAGCGGAAACGAGATCCTTTGCGCCAGGGTTAGGGGGTTGTGCGAGAAGGTAGACAGCTTGAACTGGACGTGTTGTAGCTGCTGCCAAACAGGAAATTTGAGCGATCGCGTCTGGATGAACAATACAGTCTGCATCCACCATTACCACTACTTCCGGAGGGTTTGTGGCAATGAATTGCAAACCATAATCTAAAGCGTATCCCTTACCTCTGCGCTGGGAGTCTTGGCGGGAAATTACCGTTGCGCCAGCAAGGCTAGCTACAGTTGCGGTGTCGTCATCGCAATTATCGGCAATGACTATGAGGCGGTCTTGTTCTGATAACTGCGCTAACAATGATTGTAACGTGGCGTTAATTCCAGCAGCTTCGTTGTGAGCTGGGATTAAAATGTCAATTCTAGGACGAACAACGACTGTATCACCACACTCAGTTTGAGGTTTGGGAAATAAAGCGGCTATACATTCAATCAAAAGGACAGAGATAGGAATGAGAAGTCCAAGCGCGATCGCTAATAATATTATTTCAAAACATAGGATTGCCAGTTGATAAATAGTCACAATTTCTGAACCGATATTCTTTTACTAAAGTTTTTTGTGAAGTTGCTCACGCCAAGACGCCAAGACGCCAAGGTTTTCTTTGCGACGGCAGTCGCTACAACGGGGGAAACCCCAACGCCAGTTCCCTAGGTCGGGAAACCCTCCTATGTCCTAAGAGGACACGCTACGCGAACAGGACTGGCTCCGCAACGCGCTGCCTCGCCTTTGCGGCTTTGCGTGAGCTTTTCATAATCTCAAATAATGCCGGGTTTTTTGTAAAACTACCACAGATGGACAATCAATAAAATTATTTCCTTATCTTCCCGAGCCAGCCGCGTGGGCGGGTCTCCCGACTTGAGGAGGCAGTGCGTTGCCGGGGTTTCCCCGGTTGTAGCAACTGCCGTCGGACTGGCGTCCTGTTTCGGAGGGAGTGAGGGGGGTGGACACAGATGAGAAGCACATATCTGTGTAAATCTCGTGTCCATCTGTGGTTAATTTCCAAAACTCAATTTTTGACATAGTTTTAATTCACATCACTGCGTAAGTTTCGTTTTTTACTGAGAGTGGGAAGCAACTGGTGATTTAGCTTTCATCGAGTCACGCTGACTGGATGATTTATTTTTGTTGGTTTCGACATGATTGGCAACTATACCCAAAACTGGTAACTTTAACATTTGCAATCGGTTGAGCGACTGTTTTACTAATGAAGATTGGGTTTTGCCAACTCCCACAACCATCAAGATTCCATCTGTATGTTCAGCTAAGAAAAAGGTATCAGCAACACCAACAACAGGAGGCGCATCATAGATAATTAAATCAAAAGCTTTATGAAATTGCTCCATTAAATGCTGCATCTGATCTGAGCCAAGCATTTTACTGGAGAATGGCAAGATATTGCCAGAAGTCAACACAAAAAGGTTATTTTGTAAGCGTGATACCTGGATTTCAGATGTTTGAGGAGAAAGTTCTTCAGAAGTAGAAATCAGATTGCTTAGTCCTTGTGTATTTTCCAAACCTAACCTAGTATGGAGTTGAGGTAGATGAAAATTGGCGTCTACTAACAAGGCTTTTTTACCCATATGGGCTGCTGCTTGTGCTAGATATAAAGCAACAGTAGATTTTCCATCTCCATCTGTTGGAGAAGTGACAACTAAGGATTGAGCTTTTGGAGCGCCAGCAAGAAAACGAACACTGGCATAGAGAGAATCAAAAGCTGCCAAAAATTTACCATCTTCCTCACTTCCTTCTATTGGACTAAAAATTTCTGAAGAAGAGGCGAGTTTTTGCGCGCTTTTATTCCAAGGAATCACCTCTAAAACAGGCAAGTTGATTGCATTTTCAATGTCATTAGAAGTATAAAAGACATTGCGGAATTTTTCTTTGACCGCAGCAGCTCCCAATCCTAATACAGTAGCTCCAACTAATCCTATAGCTAATTTTTTCTTATTATCGCTCTCGGCTGGGATAATATTGCCTTTTTCGTCGCGTGGTACTCTGGGTGGAGAAACGATTTCCCAAGGTACTTCTTTCTGTGCTGCATCAACTCTGAGAGTTTCTCGCTGTAATAAAAATTGGTTGAGTGTCTTAGTAGAAATTTCTAGTCGCCGTTGCAATTCGTTATACTGACGCATCCGCGCTGGGTACTGCTTTACTTGCTCATCTAGGTAAGCTTGAGACTGAGCGATCGCACCCAACCGACTTTCTAACACTTGCACATTATTGGCAGTTTCAACCAGTTGCTTGATTAATGCCAAACGAGTAGGATCTTGGAAATTCAGTAATTGCGGATTTACTCCTGTTGCTGGTATTTTTTGTCCAACAATATTTTGAGCTTCCTGATTCAACAACAAAGATAAATTTCGCTGCTGTTGTCGTAGCTTTTGAAAATATGGATTTTCTTCAGTAAATCTCACTGACTCTACCGCTATCTGAGTTTCTAATTTCTTCAGTTGTGCAAGTAGTTCTTGATAGCGAGGTTCTTGACTCAGAGTTGATGCAGCGAGTGCCTGTTCGGGTGTTAATCCTAATCTTTGTTGCAAGTTCTGGTAAAGCCGCCTATTTTCCTGTAAATCCTTTTGTGCATTTAGTTTTTGAGCTTCTATTTCCCGAACTTGCTTAGATAATTCTTCGACTTGAACTTCAGGATTACTCAACCTATACTGCTGTTGCAGTTTCTGTAAATATCCCTGTAAGATATTAACTTGCTGCTGCAACTGAGGCAATTGAGAGTCAATAAATTTAACACCTCCGTAAATACGATTCTTCCGCTCTTCAAGACTGTAATTTAAATACCCTTGAGAAATTTCTGATAAAATAAACTCGACTTTTTCCGGGTCAGAGTCTGTGTAAATAACTTCTATAATATTGGTCGAGTCAAGCTGAGTGTTGCCAATGCGTTGAACAGTTAAATTTTTAGTGAGTGATTCGTAAGTAACATCAGGATAGCGAACTCGAATTCTTTCAACTATTCGTTCCATTAACTCGGTTCCCTGTAGAACCCGAAGCAGAGACGGATAGTTTACTTCTATTGACTGTTTATTAACTTCTCCATTACGCGATATAAAGGAAGGATCGGTAAGTTTTGCTTCACTTGATACCGGCTCTACTAAAATCTGAAAATTACCTTCATAACTGCGAGGGGAAGTCAAAACCGAGTATAAGGTTACACCAGTTACTAAAGTGACAATACCACCAATCAAAAGGATATTTCGCTTTAGCATTCGACCAAGCGGACGCAAGTCTAATCCTCGTTTCTTCAGTTCCGCAAAATCATCTATCTCAACTGGTGTCAATCGCTGTACATCATCTCTATGTTCGCTAAGTGCTGAGTCTTGAGCTACTTGTTTAGGCTTCATGCTGAACACTATAAATTCCCCCCGGGTTCCTACTTAACGAAGCATAGACTTAAAATGCTAAATATCCCAAATAGCATACTTATAATAGTTTAATCTTATTTGCGCTAGGACAATCTCTCTTCTGCTCGTATAACTCGGATATCTGCTTGTCAATAAATGGCGTTTTATATAAATTTAGTTTCTGTTTGAGAATTAACCAGAAAAAAGGCACGTCTTCTACCAAGTATCTTTTCCATAATCTTCTCGGTTCGCTTGCTAGCCGATAAAACCATTCTAATCCCGCTTCACTCATCCATTTTGGCGCTCTTTTGACTTGGCCTGCTTCAAAATTAATAGTTGCACCTACAGCTAAAAATATTTTGATATTTGGGAGAAGATTTTTGTATTTATATATCCATTTTTCTTGTTTTGGCGCACCTACTCCAATTGCCAAAACTGTCGCTCCCGATTTATTAATCATTTCAATAATTTTCTTACACTCATATTCACTCTTTTCAAACCCCCACGACGGAGAATAAGAGCCAACAACAATCTTTCTTCCTAACTTACTGTTAATTGCCGCCTCAGCTTTTCCGGCAACCCCATTACATCCTCCCAGCAAAAAGATTTTTATATTATCATTATTTTTATGATAATTATAAAATGCAGGGAAAAAGTCGGAACCCGAAATTTTTTCTTGTATTGACGTACCTAAAAATCGAGACGCATAAATTAAAATTTTACTATCGCATAGCTTATAGTCGGCAATGTTATAAACATTGAAAAACTCGCGATCGCATTGCAACTTCATTAGGTGGTTTACATTAGGCGTAAACACAATACCATAGTTTAGTTTTTCTAATACTTCTTTTAGAGATACATTGCTAATTTCGATATTTAACAATCTAACTCTTTTCATGATTATCGCCTTAATGCTTTACCTTGGTTCTGCTGAATTAACTCTTGCTCTTGCTGTATAGCGATCGCGGAGCGCGCCGGGTGCCCCAACCAGGCTCCGCCTGGTTGCCCCGAATCGGAGATTCGGGGAGAGGGTTCCTCCAAGGAACCCTCTGGGCACAATCCGGCGATCGCAAGCAAAGTGAGAAAATTATATCTAGAAAATGGTTGTTTAGATGATTTTTCTCACTCCCACCACTTGGTAGGAGACTGAAGGGGAGCATCTAGTAAATTTTACTTTTTCTGAAAACATAAAATAATTTACAGTGTTACGATTTTTACTAGTAACCTTTTATCAGCCTTATTTCATCCTTCTTGAGAGAGAATAACCAAATTTAAGCCAGAAAAAGCTTAAATTATCAACTTAGACTTATTCCGGGAATTAGCAATTTTTGTCAGTTGTTACGTAACTTTCTATACTTATATTCCCCTCTATAGCCAGTTGAATGTAAGCCATTGAGACAAGAGTTGCAGGTTTTTATTTGGCGAAAGTGACAAAAACGGCGATCGCTATTCCTAAGCATCGCTGATACAGTAGACATTTGTGAGCCAGTGCGTTCCTGTCGCTTTGCGTCGGAAAGCATCTGGCGTGGAAAAAGCATACATATACCCATCGTTGCGATAAATCGATTTGCAGTACTTATGCCTAACTGTGCTAATCTTGCCTTTTGGCGTATTCATCTCAAAAACTCCTGTCTTACGAACAACTAGCCAACCGACATGAACGCCTGCAAACTTCCCAGACGGAAGAATCGCGCATACCGTTTCGCCAGTTTGAAAACCAAAGAATGTTTTGGACTACGTTCTATGTCTGACTGCAAACAAAAATTGGTAGTTTTTAATACTTCTCTCGCTGATGTTCGGCATCTAGAAAGTAAATCCCAAGTTTTTTCTCGAGAGGTTATTTATGTTATGTCTATTTGGTTTGCCAATTTTTTTAATGAAATTTTTCTTTCATAGTCAAGCCTCCGATTGTTGTATAAATTGAGGCTTTAGCGGTAGCGAGATGGGTATTTTTGAGATACGCTTGAAAGTGGAATGTAAAATTACTTTTTGTTTGGGGCTGATCTGGTTTGCTACCGTAAAGCCTCATTTTTTATGCAGTTTTAGCGTCAAGCAATATACTGTTCTTAAAATATTATTTAACTATACCGTTTAGATATTTTTACAATAACTAAATATAGCAATTCTCATTTAAGTACAATACAAAAATGGTAAATTAAAATCAGGATGTATCAATGTCTTACGGATGAAAGCTTATTCTCAAGACCTACGCCAAAAAATAATTAATGCTTACAACAATAAAGAAGGCTCATATCGACAACTTGCAAAGCGTTTCGGTGTCAGTCTCAGTTTTGTACAAACATTATTAGGACGTTATCTGGACACAGGAAGCTTAGAACCATTACCACATAGAGGGGGAAACCAGCCAAAAATTAAAAATGAGGATTTAGAAATTGTGCGACAATTAGTGGCAGAGAATAGCCACGCCACATTGGAAGAACTATGCGTACTACTGGAGTCAAAAACTCAGATTAAAGTCAGTAGAGCCACAATGGGAAGAATTTTACAAAAGCTGCAACTTACCCGAAAAAGAAACTCTCCACGCCAGCGAACAAGATACAGAAGAAGTGGTTAATGGTTAATGGTTAATGGTTAATGGTTAATGGTTAATGGTTAATGG
>JBHYDF010000197.1:8713-16573 GCA_051861145.1 Nostocaceae cyanobacterium | reverse complement strand
TAACCATTAACCATTAACCATTAACCATTAACCATTAACCATTAACCACTAACTACACACTCAAAACTTGAGAAAATTGTGTTTTGAGATTGTCGCAAGAACCATCATAAACAACACGTCCAGCATCTAAGACTATTGCTCTTTGAGCATATTCCGCTGCTATCCCCAAATCGTGTAAAACTGTGACAATAGTCATGCCTTGCTGGGAGTGTAGTTGAGATAGGATTTCCATTACCTGTTTGCAAGCCATAACATCCAAACCTGTGATGGGTTCATCAGCTAGGAGAATCTGCGGAGATTGAATTAAAGCACGAGCGATCGCCACCCGTTGTTGTTGTCCGCCGCTAAGTTGGGCGGTTTTTTGATAAGCTTGGTCTTTTAAACCCAACTGTTCTAATAATTCCAACGCTTGACGGCGATCGCGTTTTGGAAATCCCAATAAGGTTTGCCAAGTCGTCCTTACACCCAAACGTCCGCATAAAACGTTTTCGATAGCCGATAACTGGCGAATTAATCCCCCACCTTGAAATAACATGCCGATATCACGCCGAATTTGCGGCAGTGTGTGGGGAGTTACTGCCACATTATTAATATAGATACTACCCTGATGAACTGGAACTAGCCCCACAAGCGATCGCAGTAAAGTAGACTTACCCGCACCATTGAGTCCTAGCAAAACGACAAATTCACCTCGATGAATCTGGCAATTAATTCCATTGAGAATGGGACGACACAAAGATGGAGAATATACCGTTTCAACGTTATTACACTCAATGACAGCTTGGCTCATAGGTCTTGGGAAATGGGAAAATGGAGGGATTATACCCTAACAGGATTTTGGATTTTAGATTTTGGTGAGGCAGCGCGGTGAGTCCAGCACTCTCCGGAGGGTCTCCCTCCGCAGGTGACTGGCTCTCCCGTTGGGTCTTGGGGAGGCAGCGCGTTGCGCGGGTTCCCCGCGTTGTAGCGACTGCCGTGGTTTCCCCCACTCGCTGTTGCCGAACCCGAAGGGATTGTAAATTGCCTTCTATGTCTGGGTTCTGTCAATCCATCTGTCGCATTCTTTTTTCAAATAGGTAATAAGTAATGGAAAAAAGAATTACCAATTACCAATTACTAATCCAAAATCCAAAATCTAAAATCCAAAATTCAGATTCGGTAATCAGCAATCGGAAAAACAATTACCAATTACCAATCCAAAATCCAAAATCTAAAATCCAAAATTCAGATTCGGTAATCAGCAATCGGAAAAACAATTACCAATTACCAATCCAAAATCCAAAATCTAAAATCCAAAATTCAGATTAGGGATCAATTCCTGCCAATTTTAGAGCATCACGGACGGGTGCTAAGTGGCGATTGTGGTCAACTCGTACTAATTCTGTAGAGTTATACAGATTACGTAGCATTTGGTTATTTGGTGACTGATTTAACTTCAGCATGGCATTGATAATTTTTTCCCGCGTGGGAGCCGGGACATCATCATCAATGGCTACGCCGTGAGCAGGTACACCTGAAATTTTATGCAGAACCCGCAACTGATTTTTTTCTGCATCCGTAATATACGGGGTGTAAAGAGCGTATTCTGACACAGCCGCTACATCCGCTTGACCACGTAGAACCGCTTGCAATGCTTTGCTGTAATTGCCACCGTAGCTGACTTGTCCAAAGAAACCATCCAAGCGATCGCGGTTGGGTACAAATCCCAATTTCACCAACTGACTAACTGGGAAAATAAACCCTGAACCAGAAGTGGGAGAAGTAAAAGCCATTCTTTTGCCGCGCAATTGTTGCAAGGTGGCTTTAGCTGAACTTTGAGTTTTCAGGGGGCTATTTTTAGGAACAACAAATACAGAGTTATAAGTGTATCTTCCTGAATAATTGGGACGTACTTCAGCAAGATACAAACGAGCGTTTGCCAATTGTTCAGCTTTTAACGCCGGACGACTACTTAAGAACGCTACATCGGCGCGATTTGCTCTCAAAGCTTCCACAGCCGCTGTATCATCGCCTATTTGTGCCTTAACAGGCATTCTTAATTCTTTTGATAAAAATGCTGCTACAGCATTCGCCTTATTTTGCAAATCGGTGCTATCTGAGCGACTAGGAAAAATAACTGTTAAAGTTTTCTTCTGTGCTTGGGCAAGTAAGGTTTGCCCATTGTAATTGGCAGTAGGGTTGGCAATAGCCGACCTATCCCCAAATGTGCTGGTAACTAAACCTGCAAGGGCTATAAATGCAACACTAGCACCCAGCAAACCCTGTTTGCTTATATTCATTGATATCACTCCACTGGGAACTAATTTCAATATATTTGCGAATTAATTTCAATTACTTGGTTAAAAATGTATAACTTTTAGAAACTAAAGTCAATATAGTTTATGTAAAAACTCGTAAAAACGATAACAAATATCTTCTGTGAAGTTATTAACCTGCCATCAATAATTCGGCGGTTAATCTTGCTGTAGTTTTTTTGAAAAAAAGTATATTTAAATACTAACAAGTAAAATTGCTGTTTGTAGTTGATGGAGACAGCAAAAGCGACTCTGTAAACTCAATCTCTTTTGGCGTTGGTGATTAAAGATTATGAAAATCTCACGCAAAGGCGAGCCAGCGCTGTTCGCGTAGCGTGTCCTCTTAGGACATAGGAGGGTTTCCCTCCGCAGGCGACTGGCGCGCAAAGGCGCAAAGAAAATCTTGGCGTCTTGGCGTGAGCTGAATCGATGTTATAGATAATGCAATTAAATGTGGAATAGCTTAAAGAATTTTGCCAGGCAATAGATTTTTCCTTATCAAAAGTTAAGTTCATTTTTGTAAACGCTTTGCTCATAAACTACAATCTTAAAATATTCTTAAATCTTAATAGCAATTTGGCCCGATAGTCACAGCCAAAGAATTATGAAGCAAAAGCAGACAGAGGACGAGTTGCACCAAGCGACTGCGGAGTTAGAAAGGCTAGTTGCACAAAGAACCTGCGAACTCCAGCAAGCCAACGAGGAATTGCAAACAACGCTGGAAAAATTGCAAGTCGCACAAGAGGAACTGCGTCAGCAGAATGAAGAACTGGCTAGAAGCCGTGAATTAATAGAACTAGAGCGCCAGCGTTACCAGGATTTGTTCGAGTTAGCTCCAAATGGGTACTTAGTAACTGATAACTGGGGAAATATCCAACAGACAAACCGTGCAGCAGCCACCTTATTTTCTGTACAGCAGCAGCGTTTAATCGGCAAACCACTACTTGTATTTATTGCCAAGCCAGAACGCCAGAACTTTCATACTCGATTGGCACAACTACAGCAGGTGCAAAACTGGGAAGTTTCCCTTCTGCCACGCTCAGGAGTCCCTTTCCCCGCGATGCTTGCCGCAACCAGTATACATGACGAAAATGGTCAGCAAGTAGGCTGGCGCTGGTTGCTGCGCGACATTAGCGATCGCAAGCAGATGGAACAAAGGTTGCAGGCTGCCCATGATGAATTAGAAAGACTAGTGGAAGAAGGAACTGATCAGTTACGCCGTCGGGAACGGCAATTCTCGACCCTAGTAGAGAATTCACCTGATGTGATTTTCCGGTTAGATTGCAACCTGCGCCATATCTACATCAGTCCCAAGGTGGCGTATGAATCTGGCATCCCCATACAGCAATTCTTAGGCAAGACCGGACGCGAGTTAGGATTACCATTTGATGCCTGTGACTTGTTTGAGGCAGCATGTCATGAAGCGCTTACTACCAGACAGGTGACACAGGTGGAGTACAGCATCGCTGGTAAGCACTATGTTTCCCGCCTCATTCCCGAACAAGCAACGGATGGTACTGTTGAATCGCTGATGGGGATTACGCAGAACATCAGCGATCGCAAACAAGCAGAAGAAGCACTACATAAGAAAGAAGAACAACTCAGACTTGCCCTAGACACAACCAACACTGGTAGTTGGGACTGGAATCTCTTAACGGGAGAATTGACTTGGAATGACAACCACTTCCGGTTACTGGGTCTATTTCCTGGTGAGGTTGAGCTAAACTATCGAACTTGGCGCGATCGCGTCCATCCCGAAGACATTGACCGAGTTGAGCAATTAGTTAACTATGCCCTAGAAAACAACACGGACTACGAAGCCGAGTACCGTTTTATTCACTCTGATGGTAGCGTTCACTGGGTTATCGCTAGAGGGCGGGGAATCTACAACGAGTCCGGGCAAGCAGTGCGGATGGTAGGAATCATGTTTGATATTACTAAGCGCAAGCAGACAGAGGAAGCATTGCATAAAATTGCAACCGAGAACCTGCGTCTTGCTCAAGCTGTCACATCAGCCGCTGAGGGAATTTTCATTACCGATCCGAATCAGCCAGGAGATCCCATAATTTATATCAACCCAGCCTTTTCGCGCATTACTGGATATCAACCACAGGAAGTTATCGGACACAACACGCGTTTTCTTCAGGGTTCTGGTACTGATCGGCAAACCGTGGCTGAAATTCGTCAAGCCCTGGCTCAACAACGGGAAGTTACAGCCACCATACTAGATTATCGTAAAGATGGTCAGCCCTTCTGGAACGAATTGAAAATTTCGCCCGTATTTTCTGACGAGGGCAATCTTCTCTATTTTGTTGGCATTCAAACCGATGTAACTGAGCGCAAACAAGCAGAAGAGAAAATCCGCGAACAGGCTGCCCTACTTGATGTTGCTACCGATGCCATTTTTGTCCGCGATTTAGAATATCGTATATTATACTGGAACTCTGGCGCTGAGCGTCTGTACGGCTGGCAGGCAGCAGAAGTACTTGGTAGAAATTGTCACGAATTTTTGTGCAAGCAAATATCATCTCAAATGGAAGAGGCTTTGAGAACTGTTGTTGAGCAAGGAGAATGGCAGGGCGAAGAAAATAAAATCACCAAATCTGGACAAGAAATCATCGTCTGTAGCCGCTGGACACTAGTGCGCGATGAAGCGGGACAACCTAAATCCATCCTCAGTGTAGATACAGACATTACCGAGAAAAAAGAACTACAAACTCAATTTCTGCGTGTCCAGCGCTTAGAAAGTATTGGCACTTTAGCTAGCGGTATCGCCCACGACCTTAACAACGTGTTAACACCGATTCTCCTGTTAACACAAATGCTCAAAGTAGAATCAAGGGATGAGCGAAGAAAGCAATATCTAGAGATTATAGAAACCAACGCCAGACGGGGTGCGGGTCTGATCAAGCAAGTTCTCTCTTTCGCTAGAAATGCTGATAGAAAACATGTTCCTTTGCAAATTGGACACATACTCAGGGAAATCGAGCAGGTCGTTAAACAAACATTCCCCAAATTAATTGAAGTCACAAACAATATCTCGACTCGAGAACTTTCGACAGTTTCGGGTGATGTAACCCAACTACATCAAGTATTTATGAATCTTTGTATTAATGCTCGTGATGCGATGCCAAACGGTGGCACTTTGAGAATTACGGCAGAAAACCTGTTCATAGACTCTACCTATGCCAGGATGAACATTGAGGCGAAAGTTGGTGCTTACGTTGTCGTCACAGTCAGCGATACGGGGGTTGGCATAACGCCAGAAATTATCGATAGAATTTTTGACCCTTTTTTCACAACAAAAGAAGTTAGCAAAGGTACAGGATTAGGTCTTTCTACAGCACTTGGTATTGTGAAAAACCACGGGGGTTTTATTACCGTATCTAGTGGGGCTAGAGATGGTAGCCAGTTTAAAGTATTCTTGCCAGCAATAACAGACACAACAGCAACGCAGCAAGAAGAAGACAAAATAAAACTGCCAGAGGGCAAAGGAGAATTAATTCTGGTTGTGGATGACGAAGCAGTAATTCGCAATGTTGCTCAAACTATTCTGCTCTCTTCAGCTTTCAGAGTGCTAGTTGCCAGTGATGGCATCGAGGCAATCTCCCTGTACGCTCAACATAAGCATGAAATCAGGGTAGTAATAATGGACTTGATCATGCCGTCAATGGATGGACTAACTGCTATCCGCACCTTAAAAGTCCTTAATCCCCAAGTGCAGATAATAGCAATGAGTGGACTGGGATCACAGGAGGCGATCGCTCAAGCCATGCAACTTGGCATCCAAACATTTTTACCTAAACCCTTTACGACTGAGCAATTTGCAAATACTTTACAACAAGTAGGGGCTAGGGGTTAGGGGCTAGGGCGTGTTTTCAAACTCTCTTCACACTTTTCGCGCTGTGTTGGGATCCCCCTAAATCCCCCTTAAAAAGGGGGACTTTGAAAAGATTTCCCCCCCCTTTTTAAGGGGGGTAGGGGGGGATCTCACAGTTTGAAAACACGCCCTAGGGGCTAGGGGCTAGGGAGAGGGATTTTTACGTAATGCCAGTGCGATAAATCACATGAGTATATCACTTTCTAAGAAGCACATTTTAGAATCCTGACACAGCAAAGGTTTTAGAACTTCCGAAAAATGTGCTTCTTTCATTTTTTGCTAATGGTAATCGCCGCTAGTGGTCGGCTCATATCTTGCACCTTTAAGTATAAGCTGCTAAACAATAGATAAAACATGATAAATATTACAAGCTTCAATCTTATTTAATCAGTCCTCTTATAGAGGACTTATGCTATGAGACTGGGACTTATAGTCCCAGGCGGATGTGAACGAAGGCGAAAAAACTCTAAGTACGTAGTGATTTATGTGACGCAATATTTTTCTAATGCAAGATGTAAATCACTTAAAACGAGAAAGTTCTCATTTGAAACGAGAATGTTCTCATTTGAAACGAGAATGTTCTCATTTGAAACGAGAATGTTCTCACTTGAAACAAGAAAGTTCTCACTTGAAACAAGAAAGTTCTCATTTGAAACGAGAAAGTTCTCACTTGAAACGAGAAAGTTCTCACTTGAAATGAGAAAGTTCTCACTTGAAATGAGAAAGTTCTCATTTGAAACGAGAAAGTTCTCATTTGAACAATACCTTCGCCAATGAGCGTGAAACGCCCACAGGCTGGAAGCCTGGGGCTATACGTACAAAGCCCACCTGCGTGGGCTGTAAGGATTTCAGCCCACGCAGGTGGGCTTCGTTTGTGTAGCCCCACTCTTCTAGAGTGAGGGGATTTTGGCGAAGGTATTGTTGAAACGAGAAAGTTCTCATTTGAAACTGCAAAATTTAAGCTTTGAACTCGAAACGTCAAGTTTTAAACTTGAACATTTAAGCTCAAAGCTATGAGTTTTAATTAAAACCGGAAATGCCGAGAAAATTTTTACGTCTGAGAAGGTTGTGACTGCTTCTTAGCTGATTTACGAGTAAACCGCCGTCCCATATCATCCAAGGCTACATCCAAACCCGTGCCTTTGCCGCTGGCTTTGGCGTAATTATATACCATCAACCCTGCTGCATAAGCTTCACTACCAACCGCGACAAAGGTATCATCCACCAGTTCTTGTAGTTGCGTGAGTGATAGCAAAATCGGATACAAAGCTTCAAATAGTTCCACATCTCGACGCATTTCATCCAAATCAAACGAACGAGGCAAAAAATCCGGATTTTGCGCCGCTATCTCTAACGCCTTACTGACAAACCCCCGACTCTTGTCACCTAACTTAGGTAAAGATTTACGCTCCTCAATTGTCAAATCAACCAAAAACGGTAACTTTTCCTTAATAGTCGCGATCGCCTGCATCACCGCTTCCCTATCTGCTTTAGAAATACTGGCACTGATACGATTAGTTGTCATATATATCACTCCATTGGTTTACTAAACTCAGTATTCCCAAATTAAGAGGAGCGATCGCGCTGATTTAGAATTAGTCTAAAAAGATATCTGTTTTACATTCCAGTTGCAGTTGATCCCCCCAACCCCCCTTAGAAAGGGGGGCTTTGAGATAAATTTCCCCC
>JBHYDF010000197.1:0-8613 GCA_051861145.1 Nostocaceae cyanobacterium | reverse complement strand
CTTTTTTAAGGGGGGCTAGGGGGGATCCTTTGACTAATTATTTTCCCCCCTTTTTTAAGGGGGGCTAGGGGGGATCCTTTGACTAATTATTTTCCCCCCTTTTTAAGGTGGGTAGGGGGGATCAACCAACAACAGCAATACACTCAATCTCAACCAACACATCCTTAGGCAAACGCGACACCTGCACACACGCCCGTGCTGGTGCTGTCGCCTCATCAAAATATTTTGCATACACCGCATTCATAGCCGCAAAATCATTCATATCAGCTAAGAACACGGTTGTTTTCACCACATTATCAAACTTTGCCCCAGCCTCTGTAAGAATCGCCTCCAGATTTGCCATCACTTGCTGAGTCTGTTTAGTCACATCTCCCTCACCAACAATTGCACCCGTATTGGGATCAAGCGGAATTTGTCCAGCCACAAAAACCAATTGTCCAGAAGCAGCGATCGCTTGATTATACGGTCCCACTGGTGCAGGCGCTTTATCAGTACGAATTACCTTCTTACTCATCTTTTATTAACTCCTCACTCCTCACTCCTAACTCCTAACTCTCCTAAATCAACCTTGGACGTATCCCATAATGCCGATATCGCCAATAATCCCGCAAAATTTTATCATGGTCAAAACATAAATTACTTGGCACGCGCCAAGACTCAAAAATTCCTATATCCTTAGCATCATCTCCCGCCTTGGGTTCTCCTACAGCCGTAGCCAAAAACACAACACTAATAGTATGCTTACGCGGGTCACGATTTGGATCAGAATAGACGTGAAATTGTTCAATCAACTCCACCTGCAAACCAGTCTCCTCAAAAGCCTCGCGTTGCGCCGCTATTTCCACTGCTTCCCCGTAATCAACAAAACCACCGGGGATAGCCCAACCTAAAGGCGAATTATGTCGCTCAATTAACACTATTGGACGATGAGGACGATCAACCAATTCGATAATTATATCTACAGTCGGAACAGGATTTTTATAAGTCATTGGTCATTAGTCATTGGTCATTAGTCATTAGTAAAGCACAAAGGACAAATGACAAAGGACAAATGACACACTTGCAATCGCTGTTCCGTGCTAGATTCATTGGGACATCTTCCTCCTAAAATTCAGGTTAACTATGCATCCTGTTAGATCCAGTGGTATTTTGCTGCATCCTACTAGTTTTCCCAGTCGCTTTGGTATTGGAGATTTAGGATCACAAGCTTATAGCTTTATAGATTTTCTCAAAGAAACTGACCAACAGTATTGGCAAGTATTGCCTTTGGGACCTACTGGTTACGGTAATTCTCCTTATATGTGTTACTCGGCTATGGCGGGAAATCCCCTGCTAATTAGTCCAGAAAAATTGCGGGATGAGGGTTTGTTGGCAGAGGAAGATTTTGCTAATCTACCAGAATTTCCCGTAGAGAGGGTAGATTATCAGCTAGTAATGGAAACTAAAGTCCCATTACTCAAGCGTGCTTGCTCTAACTTTAAAACAAATGCCAAGCCTGAACAGCAGCAAGCCTTTGCAGAATTTTGCGATAGTAAAGCCTATTGGCTTGACGATTATGTATTATTTATGGCGCTTAAGGATGCTCAAGATAATGCTAACTGGTATAATTGGGAGCCAGAAGTAGCCAAGCGCCAACCTGAAGCAATGGAGGCGGTGCGACAGCGCTTAGCGGAAGATATTTTTTACCAAAAATTCATTCAATACGAGTTTTTCCGCCAGTGGACGGAGCTAAAAAAATACGCCAATGAACGTGGTATCTATATTATTGGTGATATCCCGATTTACGTTGCTCACGACAGTGCGGATGTGTGGGCGCATCCCGACATATTTTGTTTAGACGAAGAAACGGGAGAAGCGGAACTAATGGCGGGAGTTCCACCAGATTACTTTAGCGCTACCGGTCAGTTGTGGGGTAATCCGGTTTACGACTGGAAGAAATTGGAAAAACAAGACTTTAAGTGGTGGATACAGCGCTTTGCCGCAATGTTGGATTATGTAGATATTATCCGTATCGACCACTTCCGGGGATTTGAAGCTTACTGGGCTGTGCCAAAAGGAGAAGAAACAGCCATTAATGGCAAGTGGATCAAAGCACCTGGAGAAAAGTTGTTTGAGACAATTGGACAAAAATTGGGTACATTGCCAGTATTGGCAGAGGATTTGGGAACAATCACACCGGATGTGGAAGCGCTGCGAGACAAATTTGAATTTCCGGGGATGAAAATTTTGCAGTTTGCTTTTGGTTCCGATCCCGGTAATCCATATTTACCTTTTAATTATCCCCGTAATGCAGTAGTTTACACCGGCACTCACGACAACGACACGTCTATCGGCTGGTTTAACACTGCATCGGATTGGGAAAAGCGCAATTTGTTACTTTATTTAGGTTGTTTGAGTCCTGATGGCATTCACTGGGATTTAATTCGATTAGCGTTAAGTTCTATAGCAAATCTGGCGATTATCCCCTTGCAGGATATTTTGGGATTGGGATCACAAGCGCGGATGAATTTTCCCAGCAAAGCTGAAGGTAATTGGGAATGGCGCTATCACGAGGATGCTTTGAATTGGGATCTACGCGGAAAGTTGAAAACTCTCACTGAAAGATTCGGACGTTCCCCGCAACCGAAGTGAGGAGTTAGGAGTTAGGAGTTAGGAGTTAGGAGTTAGGAGTCTGACATCTTGCACCAATCTCAACAAACCTAAAATTAGCCCGGAAATAAATTTCGGGCTTATAGCTAAAGTCGGTTAAAAACCGACTCGATAAGAGTTTTAACCCATTTTAATGGGTTTGTAGAGACGCGAAATTTGAGCCAGCGCGTTGCGGAGCCAGTCCTGAAGGAGGGTTTCCCTCCGTAGGGAACTGGCGTTGGGGTTTCCCCCGTTGTAGCGACTGGTGAGACCAGCGCTGCGGGAGGGTTTCCCTCCGCAGGCGACTGGCGAACCCGAAGGGCGTCGCGTCTCTACACATCCGGAAATTTATTTCACGGCTTATTGCAACTGGTGCAAGATATCAGGAGTCAAAATTAACAACCAACAACTAACAACTCTTAACTCCTAACTCCTAACTCCTAACTTTGCTTAAGACCTAGTATTTGCGCCAATAGTTACTTCTTTCTCTTTTCCATGTTCTCCTAATTGCTTAGCTTCCTCTTTATTGACGCTTACCATCACGCCGCCAGCATTATCAGTTCTCACAGTCAACATTTCTTGGGCTGTCCAAATCCGGTGAGTCCCCTCCGGTAGTTCACCTTCGTACTCGACTTTGCCATCGACTACTACCCGAATCCAAGATTTCTCTTTCAAAGTTACACCTATTTCCACTTGCTGATTGTTGCTTGTGCTGTTTTTGGTGTAGCTAATCGGTTGAAGGATATTTTGTGACTGTGAATTTCCAGTTGCTTGTTGAATTACTGCTTCTGTTTGTGCGTTTTCCTGACTCTGATTTTCGCTAATTTTAAAACGATTAGCATTCAAAAACTGAGACAAACCACTAACAGAACAAATAATTAAAAATATATAAAGTAAATAAAGATGAACCGGACGTAATTCACCCATTGGTGTAGTTGTCCAAGCCGGTTTGAAACTACTGACTCGAGTAGTGCCAATCGGAAAACTACTGGCAAATTCCGCACCATTCATACCCAAAGCATCAGCGTACTGTCGGATCAAACCCTGAATATAAATTGGTTCTGGCAGTTCTTTTAAATCACCTTCTTCAATCGCTTGCAATAGTCGCCGGGGAATTCTAGTCCATGCAACCATTTCCTCTAAGGACAAATTTTTCTCTTGGCGCAAGCTAGAAAGTTGCGCCCCCATTTCTGTTAATTTCTCGCCTCGCTGTTCATCTAGTGAAGGCGCAGACTCTTCCTTACTCTTCTTTCTGAACCACTTCATCTTCCGCTACACTCCTTAAACCTAGCTTAATCGTTAATAGGAATCTGATTTAATTTTTTGTAAATAGTCAATTTCACTTTCTTCCAAATGTCGATATTCACCCTCACCCAAACGCCTCCCAACCGACGTTTGTAATTTAATTGGTCCGATCGCAGTTCGATGTAGTTTAATTACCGGATATCCTAACTGTTCGGCTACACGGCGAATTTGACGATTTCTTCCCTCCTTCAAAACTATTTCTAAACAAGTTTGATTGCCAACCCTTTCTATAACGTCTACTTCTGCTTGCCGTGTTTTCCTTCCTTCTAACATCACACCCTGACGCCACGCTTGTAATATTGCTTCCGGGGGATGACCTTCTACCAAAACACGATAAGTTTTGGGGATACTATGACGTGGATGAGTCAGCGAGAATGTCAGGTCTCCATCGTTCGTAAGTATTAATGCCCCTGTAGAATCTGCATCGAGACGACCAACAGGATGAATACCTTGACCCGAACGTAATTTTTTTGGTAGTAAATCCAGAACAGTCTTTCTGCCTTGGGGATCGTAGCAAGTAGAAACTACACTTGTCGGTTTATGCAGTAACAAATATACTAAAACCGGACGTTGTGAGTTCGACACTGGCTTACTATCGACCGTGATTTTATCTGTTTCCGGGTCAATTTTTTGACCCAAATGCGCTAATTCCCCATTGACCCGCACCCGCCTTTGCCTAATCATTTCTTCGGCTTGACGACGTGATGCTATCCCCCACTGGGAGAGAATTTTTTGTAATCTTTCCTCCATGTGAAAATTACTGATGTTAAGGTTAAAACTTACACCTTTATGTAAATTTTGATCTTGGCAGATCGTAGTTAATAGCCTCAAATGATAGAGTTAAGGCTTGTTTAATAACTTGTATAAATCTAAGAAAATATCCATAAATAATAAACCGAGTGGGTAGATGCCAGAAAACAATTTAGACACACCAAAAACCAACAAGAAAATTAGAATTGTAACAAATGTGCTGACGACAGCGCTAAAGTTATGGCTCAGATCGCAAGTTAGTCAAATATCTCAATTGGAAGTTGATATCCAAGCGAGCGATCGCCAACTTTTGTCTGGTTGTATACCTTTGGTATCGATTTTTGCCAGTCATGCAGTTTATAGAGGTCTCCATCTTTCGCAAGTTCAGCTTGTCGCCGAAAATATTCGTGTAAATATTGGCTCAGTACTGAAAGGTCAGCCACTGCGACTGTTAGAAACAGTACCAGTATTTGGCGAACTTTTTGTAGAAGAGGGCGATCTCAACGCCTCTCTCTCGTCTGAGTTATTATCTACTACTTTAAATGATGTACTGGATAAACTTTTACCAGAACAACGTGCAAATTCCAAGTCAATTATTTGGCAAAAAATTATTCTTGACAATAGCAAACTGAGACTTTTTGCTTCGCTCTCAGAAAATAACCCTACTCCGTTAGAAATTTGTATGGGTTTAGACTTACTGAGCAGTAACGAGCTGCAAATAGTACAGATCCAAGTCCACAATAGCACGGGAGTGGTGATAGAGAATCATGATGGACATTATTTGAATCTGGGATCAGATGTGGATATTCAAGAACTAAACTTGATCCCAGGAAAGCTAGCATGTCGTGGGCGGATTAATGTTAACCCCTAAAATTAAAATTGATATCTCCCTTTGTTCTGAAGAAACACAAGGAGTGGTAGGGGCGAGGTGCGAGTGCGTCTCCCGTCAGGGAGATAGCATTTGGGCAACAGTTTATCGGTTTGATGATAAGAATAAGAGTCCAAATGCACACGGCCTACGAGAGTGGGGAGTGGGGTGGGCAAAATGCCCTACGTCTGATACCTTGCACCAGTTGCAAAAAGCCCTGAAATAAATTTCGGGCTTAAAGCTAAAGTCGGTTTTTAACCGACTAGTTAAGAGTTTTAACCCATTTCAATGGGTTTTAGCTTGAGCGCCCGAATTTTAATTCAGGGCTAAATTTGAGGTTTATTGAGAATGCTGCAAGATATCAGCTACGTGAGATTTTTTGCAGAAATTAGGTTTTTGTGGGTCAGGACTTACGCAAAACATAACGCGCCAGGGCGGTAATTCATGAATTACCGCTACGCAAGAATAAGGTTTTCGGGCACATCGCAGTGTAAGTCTTGTGGGTATCAACCACAGATGAATACAGATGAACACGGATGATTTATCTGTGTTCATTTGTGGTTGAATTTCCATGAAACAGCTTTTGCAAATTTTCTCCACTCTACAAAAAACACCTTGACAGGTCTTTTCTAACTACAAACACGCTGTCAAGGTGAATTTTTCATCGTAATTGCGGATTATTGCCCACCCAAAGCATAATTAGCGGTCTACCGATCCCATGATTACGTCAATACTGCCCAAAATCACCACAATATCTGCTACCTTCACACCACGCAGCAAATGAGGCAAAATTTGCAGGTTGTTGAAATCTGCTGGGCGAATCTTCCACCGCCAAGGAAACACATTATCATCACCAACCAAATAAATTCCCAACTCACCTTTACCGCTTTCTACACGGGAGTAAATTTCTCCTTTGGGAATCTTGAAGGTGGGGGCTACTTTCTTAGCAATGTACTGGTAGTCAAAGCTATTCCATTCCGATTTTGGCCCTTCCTGCATCCGCTTTGCTTCCAGATTTTCAAAAGGTCCGCCGGGAAGTCCTTTGATAGCTTGTTTAATAATCTTCACGGATTCGCGCATTTCCCGCATCCGGACTAGGTAACGGGCTAAGCAATCTCCGGCAGTTTCCCACTGTACATCCCAGTCAAAATCGTCGTAACATTCATAGTGGTCAACTTTTCGCAAGTCCCACTTCACCCCAGAAGCGCGTAACATTGGGCCAGATAGTCCCCAGTTAATCGCTTCTTCGCGGGTGATAGTGCCAATCCCCTCTACACGCCGCCGGAAAATGGGGTTATTTGTAACCAAGCGTTCGTACTCGTCTACTTTGGGTAAGAAGTAGTCGCAGAAATCTTCGCATTTGTCAACCCAACCATAGGGCAAATCTACTGCTAAACCGCCAATGCGGAAGTAGTTGTTATTGACCATACGATAACCTGTAGCTGCTTCCCACAGGTCGTAAATCATTTCCCGTTCGCGGAATTGGTAGAAAAAGGGAGTTTGAGCGCCAACGTCAGCGAGAAACGGACCAAACCACAATAAGTGGTTGGCGATGCGGTTCAACTCCAGCATGATGACGCGGATGTAACTGGCGCGTTTGGGAACGGTAATACCTGCTAGCTTTTCTGGGGCGTTGACAGTAACCGCTTCATTGAACATACCCGCAGCATAGTCCCACCGACTGACGTAGGGAACATACTGGACATTTGTGCGGTTTTCTGCTATTTTTTCCATTCCCCGGTGTAAGTAGCCAATTACCGGTTCACAATCAATAACATCCTCGCCATCTAAGGTGACAATTAACCGCAGAACCCCGTGCATGGAGGGATGGTGAGGCCCCATGTTCAGCACCATTGGTTCTGTGCGGGTTTCTATTCTTGCCATAGATTTCAGTGTTCTCCCGTTTGTGAAAAATTTCAAATTGAATCGCGTAGATGCCAAATAAGCCAACGGCAAGGTTGTTTAGTTAGTGGTTAATGGTTAATGGTTAATGGTTAATAGCCATGAACCATGAACCATGAACAACCAACAATCAACAATTAACTACAAAAAGGTAAGTTGAAGAGAGGAGGCAGTTGAGGTTTAATTGATGTTTAATTTTGTTGCACTTCTTCAATTATTATTATGCAATGGAGCATGAGGTAGAAGCGATGGAGGCGCAGGAATTTTTTCATGTGCCTGTTTTAAGTCGGGAGGTAGTTGAGGGTTTAGCCGTGCATCCCGGTGGGCACTATTTAGATGCTACTGTCGGGGGTGGTGGTCACTCTCGTTTGATTTTAGAAGCTGCAACCGATGTACGTGTTACTGCTATTGACCAAGATGAAGATGCTTTGGTGGCGGCGAAGAAGGAATTAGTGGAGTTTGGCGATCGCGTAAAATTCATCTCCAGCAATTTTGCCGTCTACGAGTTTCCAACTAACACTTTTGACGGTATTATCGCCGATTTGGGTGTTAGTTCTTACCATCTGGATCAATCGGAACGGGGTTTTAGCTTTCGTCAACAGGGAAATCTGGATATGCGGATGGATCGGCGACAGTCTCTAACGGCGGCTGATGTAATTAATGATTGGGATGAAGCAGAATTAGCAGATATTTTCTTTAAATACGGAGAGGAAAGATTATCGCGGCGTATTGCTAGGCGTATTGTCGAAAAACGTCCGTTTCACACTACCACTGAATTGGCAGAAGCGATCGCCTCTTGTGTCCCTTCCAAATACCGTCACGGCAGAATTCACCCCGCCACTCGCGTTTTTCAAGCGCTACGAATTGTAGTCAACGACGAGTTAAAATCCCTAGAAACCTTTCTGGATAAAGCACCACAAGCCCTGATCCCAGGCGGCAGAATTGCGATTATCAGTTTTCACAGCCTGGAAGACCGCTTAGTAAAGCACAGTTTCAGAAATTCACCTATTTTACGGGTATTAACTAAAAAGCCAATTACTGCACAAGAGGAAGAAAATGTCAATAACCCCCGTTCCCGTTCTGCCAAACTGAGGATAGCCGAGAAAGTGGGGAGTTAGGAGTTAGGAGTTAGGAGTTAGGAGTTAGGAGTTAGGAGTTAG
>JBHYDF010000196.1:0-16600 GCA_051861145.1 Nostocaceae cyanobacterium | reverse complement strand
GGGCATCGGGCATCGGGCAAGGGGCATCGGGCATCGGGCAAGGGGCATCGGGCATCGGGCAAGGGGCATCGGGCATCGGGCAAGGGGCATCGGGCATCGGGCAAGGGGCATCGGGCAAGGGGCATCGGGCATGGGTAAAAAAACAAATAATGCCCAATTCCCAATGCCCAATTCCCAATGCCCAATGCCCAATGCCCACCATTTGGGTAGCACCTCCCCGAATTACTAAACCAGGAGAAAACTGGATTTTACAGCAAGTGCGTTCCTGCGAGGCGGATGGTTATTTGGTGCGGAACTATGACCACCTCCAGTTTTTTGCCCAAGACCGCTGCATAGGAGATTTTTCTCTCAATATTGCTAATCCTCTCACAGCAGACTTCTTTAAAAATCACCGTGGTCTGGAACGCCTGACAGTATCTTATGATTTGAATATTTCTCAGTTGGAAGACCTATTAAAAAGTTGTCCTCCTCAGTGGTTTGAGGTGACAATTCATCAACATATGCCGATGTTCCACATGGAACATTGTGTCTTTTGCGCTTTTCTATCCGAGGGGAAAGATTTTCGTGACTGTGGGCGACCTTGTGAAAAACATGAGGTGAAATTACGCGTTCGCGGAGCGTTTCCGAAGGAATCTCGCGTTGGTACGGAACATATTCTTCATGCTGATGCTGGTTGTCGAAATACAGTATTTAACGGCACAGCCCAAACAGGAGCAGAGTACGTACAACGCCTGATAGAGCTTGGTTTACAGCATTTCCGAATCGAATTTCTCAATGAAACTCCCGAACAAGTGACGCAAACTATACTTCGTTACCGTCAACTACTCAACGGAGAAATCACAGGTTCCCAACTTTGGCGAGAGTTAAAGCTTGCTAATCAACTGGGCGTGACTCGCGGTCCAATGGCTTTCTCTGCAAAACCGTAACTCCGAGAATAGACCTAGGCGTGAAAAATAATGTAGAGACGCGAAATTTCGCGTCTCTACAAAGGATTGTGGGCTTATTTGAACCGTATTGGTTTCAAACCTGAAGTTTCTTGTCTCATATCTTGCACGCCTATGCAACAGCCAGGAGGCGGCAGCCCACCAAACCCTCGTTACCAGGTTCAACCTGGTAACGAGAATAAGTTTCTTGTCTCATATCTTGCACGCCTATGCAACAGCCAGGAGGCGGAGCCTCCAAACCCTCGTTACCAGGTTCAACCTGGTAACGAGAATAAGAGCCTCTGGCTCTTGTTGAGAATGGTGAGTAAGCGCGCTCTGCGTCGGGTTTCCCTCGTGCCGGCTCTGGTGAGACCTCTTAAAGTTCGCGTCCCTTGAAGCGTGCGCTCTTAGCGCATAGCGTGTCCTCTTAGGACAAACGGCGGGTTGAGCGCGCCCACTTAACTGGCTCTCCCGTTGGGCGAACCCGAAGGGTGCAAGATGTAAGTTGTTCCAAACTCGAAGTTTGTTGTTCCAAACTCGAAGTTTGTTGTTCCAAACTTGAAGTTTGTTGTTCCAAACTTGAAGTTTCTTGTTCCAAACTTGAAGTTTCTGATTTTAACCTTGAAGTTTACAGTTATAAACTTAGTACACGATGTTGTGAACTCCTGTTCATGGGAGTATCTTGCGTAAATCTCTTAATACCTTCAAACTAGTAATTTGGGTTGCACAAAATTATTTAGTAGCTGAGCGCCCTTAATTATCTATGTTGCGCTCCTCTATAATCTTCTATGAACAGGCTTTCAGAAAAATTTGTTGCAGTAGGTTTTGGGTTAGCACTGACTCTTTTACTGAGTGCGGGTGCAGCATCACATCTAAGTATTGATAAATTGACACGAGAGAAGCAACAAATTACTCATACACAAAAAATTTTAGAGGCGCTAGACCAAGTTTTTGACCAAATGCGATTTGCTGAAGGTGGACGACGAGGCTATCTCATTACTCAGCAGAAACAATATTTAGAAATGTATGAAAGTAGCCTTGGAAAGATGCAGCAAGCAATTGTAACTGTGCGGCGCTTAACCGCTGATGATCCGCAGCAACAGCAACAGCTAGATAAATTAGAAAAGCTAATTGATTTAAGATTAGCTGTGATTAAGCGATCGCTTGACCTATTCGAGCGTAATTCCTCTAATCGCAACATTCAAATTACTCTCACAAATCAAGGAATGAACCTACAGCAACAAGTTCAAGCACAATTAGCGATGATGGTTGCTGGAGAACAAAGCCAATTGCAGCGACAATTAACCGCATCCAATGCCATTATTAGCACGACAGGTTATTTAGCTGAAATCGGTTACGGTTTCAGTGTTCTACTAATGATTGGTGTATACTTTCTCCTACAAAGGCAAATGCGTTTGAGTAAGGCTTTGTCTGAAGAAGCAGTACATCGAGAGCATCAAGCAGCACAAGCGCAGTTGGCATATATTTTAGAAAGCGTCACAGATGCCTTTGTCTCACTTGATCGCAACTGGTGTTACACATACGTCAACCAACGAGCAGGTCAAATTTTTAACCGCTGTCCTGAAGATTTAATTGGTAAAAATATTTGGGAAGAGTTTCCGGAAGAAGTAGGACATAACTTTTATCACGCCTGCTATCAAGCGATCGCTCAACAAGAATTCATTCAGCTTGAGGAATATTTTCCCGTTTGGCAACGTTGGTTTGAAAATCGCATTTACCCACGAGAAGAGGGTTTATCTATTTTCTTTCATGACATTACCCCTCGCAAACAAGCTGAGGAAGCACTTCAATCTCAAATTGAGTTTGACCAATTAGTTGCCAGCATTTCCACCCGCTTTATTAATTTAGCACCAGAAGAAATTACAGACGGTATTAACCAAGCGCTACGAGAAATTGGCGAATTTACCCAAGTTGATACTAGCTATATTTTCCGATTTTCGGATACAAAAACAACTGTAAGCATGACCCATGAATGGGTAGCGCCAGGGATAACACCTCAAATTGAAAATGCTCAAAACCTTTCCTGTGAAGCTTTCCCGTGGTCAATTGCGAAATATCCGCGCGGGGAAGTTGTGTACGTTCCCAGTGTGGCAAATTTACCTCCAGAAGCAGCAATTGATCGGGCTAATATACAAAAATTTAATACCAAATCTTTCATTTCTATAGCTTTGACCTATCAAGGCAAACTTACAGGCTTTGTCGGTTTTGCCTCATACTCTGAGGAAAAAACTTGGTCAGAGAATAGTGTCAGGCTATTGAAAATTGTTGGTGCAATTTGTACTAATGCGCTAGAGCGCCAACAAGCAGAGTTAGCCTTACAACGCTCTGAAGCTAAGCTGAATGATATTCTTAATAGTACTAGCGCTTCAATTACCTGTTTTCGAGTGTTTTCTAATAGAGATTGGGAATATGAGTATCAGTCTGCTGGTTGTGAAGCTCTGTATGGCTACACCTATGAAGAATTTTTAGCAGATAAAACCCTCTGGATATTGCGAGTGTTACCAGAAGACAGAGAGACTAAAATTATACCTACTTTTGAGGATTTCTTTGCTGAGCGTACGGTTAAAATTGAGTTTCGGTTCCGCCATAAAGACGGTTCTCTGCGTTGGATTTGTGCTACCTATACTTCTAGGCGTGATGAAGCTGCAAATTGCTGGATTGTAACGGGTGTTGGTACTGATATTAGCGAACGGCAAGCCGCGCTTCGCGAACGCAAACGTGCAGAAGAAGCCTTGCAACAACTTAACCAGGAACTAGAAACTAGAGTTGAACAACGTACCGCAGCTTTAGAGGAAAGCCAGCGCTTTATTAGGCGCATCGCTGACACCTTACCCAATTTTCTGTATATTCACGACATCGAGAAACAGCAAAATATTTATGCGAATAGGTCACTTGAGAGTGTGCTTGGCTACAGCGATGCGGAAACTCAAGCAATGGGAACTTCACTCATAGCAATGATAATGCATCCAGAGGATCTGGCGAGAATGGGTGAACACACAAGACAATTTGAAACGGCTAAAGATGGTGACATCTTGGAGTTTGAGTATCGAATGCGAAACGCCAAGGGAGAATGGCAATGGTTTTATAGCCGCGATACGGTATTTGCCAGAAATGCTGAGGGTAAAGTTACGCAAATTCTTGGTGCTGCTCAAGACATCACTGCTCGTAAAAAAGCAGAAGAAAGGCTGCGTCGCAGTCAAGCGCACCTAGCAGATGCCCAACGAGTGGCCCATTTTGGCAGTTGGGAATTTGACATAGCAAGCAGAAAAATTACTTGGTCACAGGAAACATTTCGTATCTTCGGACGCGACCCCACGCAAGGGGAACCCAGCTACGAAGGGTTAATGGAATATATCCATCCAGACGACCGAGAACAACATATCAAAGCATTTAATTGGGCGATCGCACACAAAAAACTCTTAGAAATAGACTACCGATTTTTCCGGTCAGATGGATCAATTGGCTACCTATATGCGAAGGGACAGCCTATTTTCAGCGAGTGCGGCAAAATGATCCGATTTGAGGGCACAGCCATTGATATTACAAAACGCAAAGGCACAGAACAACAACTGCGACGGTTGAATCAGGAATTAATGCGCTCTAATCAAGAACTAGAGCAATTTGCTTATGTCGCCTCCCACGATTTACAAGAACCATTGCGAGCTGTGACAGGCTATACCCAACTTTTAGAGCAGGAATATCAGCAAATTCTCGATGAGACAGCCCTAGAATACATAGCTGAAATTGTGGATGGGGCAGAAAGAATGCAACAATTAATACGAGATTTATTAGCATATTCTCGTGTTGGCACTCGCGCTAAAGCATTTGTCCCTACAGACTGCAATGCTGTACTCAATGAAGCACTAAAGAATTTACAGCTTAGCATTGCTCAAAGCAACGCTATTATTACCCATGACCCCTTGCCAACAGTAATGGCAGATAAAACCCAACTGGTGCAGTTATTCCAAAATCTGATCGGTAACGCCATCAAATTCTGTCACCAGGAAGTTCCGCAAATTCATATCGGTGCAATCCCGCTAGCAGAACAGGGGGACAGGGGTGGACAAGGAGAGGGGGGGAATGAACAATTCAAAATTACTCCCCCACTCCCTACTCCCGTAGGCCGCGTGCATTTGGACCAAAATCTTATCATCAAACCGATAAACTGCCGCCCAAATGCTTCGCCCCTACCACTCCCTACTCCTAACTCCTCACTCCTAACTCCTAACTCCTCTAACGGGTGGCTATTTTGGGTGCAAGATAATGGAATTGGTATTAAACCCCAGTATTTAAAACGCATTTTTGAAATTTTCCGCCGACTTCATACCAGACAAGAATTTCCTGGTACAGGCATTGGTTTAGCGATTTGTAAGAAAATTATTGAACGCCACGGCGGTTGTATTTGGGCTGAATCTGAACCAAGAGTAGGAACAACATTTTATTTCACCATGCCACATTCGAGAGAATAAGCAATGAAACCAAATTGAAACCGATTGAAATTTTTTATTATAGACTTTTCTATGGAAAAGACTAAAATCCATGTTCTTCTGGTAGAAGATAGTCCTTCAGATGCCAAACTATTGCGTGAAGTATTTATCCGTGCAGATAAAGAAAAATGGCAAATGGCACACGTAGAGCGACTGAGTGAAGCAATTGATGCTTGCACAGCAAAATCTAGCCTTGTGTCAGAAAGCGAAGATAAATTTAATGTAGTCTTGTTAGACCTCCACCTACCAGATTCTATTGGTGGACTAGACACATTAAAAGAATTTCGAGCCGCAGTACCGGATGTTCCAGTAGTGGTGTTAACGGGATTGGATGATGAGGAGTTAGCGCTACAAGCAATGGCAGAAGGCGCACAGGATTATCTTGTCAAAAATGAGATTACTATTCAAATAATATTGCGTGCGATTCGTTATGCGATCGAACGGGGAGAAATTCTCCAGCAGTTACGAGAGAGTGAACAACGTACCCGTGAAGCACTGTTGAAAGAAAAAGAATTGAATGAACTCAAATCCAACTTTGTGGCAATGGTTTCCCACGAATTTCGCACCCCCATGACCACTATTCGCACCTCTATAGATTTACTGCAATTTCACAACAATAAACTGACCGAGGAGCGCAGAGCAATATACTTTGAGCGGATGGAAAATGCCATCAAACAAATGCTTCAACTTTTAGATGAGGTATTGTTCCTGAGCAGAAATGAAGCTGGTAAACTTAAATATAAACCTGCGCCTTTAAATTTAGTCAATTTATGCCGCGAGATAACAGATAGCGTGCAATTCAGTGCAGGTGTACAGCACACTATTATATTTACCTCATCTGGAGAATGTTCGCATGTGGAAATGGATGAAGAACTATTAAGTTGTATCTTTACCAATTTACTTTCCAATGCAATTAAATATTCACTTCCAGAAAAAAACATTTATTTTGATTTAATTTGTCAAGATAGCATAGTAACTTTTCATATAAAAGACCAAGGTATAGGCATTCCTCCCAAAGACCAAATCCACTTATTTGAAAATTTTCATCGTGGTAGCAATGTGGGTAAAGTTCAAGGCACAGGATTGGGACTAGCAATTGTGAAAAAATGTGTGGAGTTACATGGGGGAGAAATTAAAGTAGAGAGTGAGGTAGGTGTTGGCACAACAGTAATAATAAAAATACCTTTAAACTGATATCTTGCATCATTCTCAATAACACTAAAATTTAGCCCTGAATTAAAATTCGGGCTTTGTAGAGACGCGAAATTTCGCGTCTCTACACGACCGGAAATTTATTTTCGGGCTTTTTGCGATTGATGCAAGATGTCAGTTTAAACTAATATTTTGCACCATTCTCAATTATTTGCCCGGAAATAAATTTCGGGCTAATAGCTAAAGTCAGCTAAAAGCTGACTGGATAAACATATAAAATAATAATATTCTTCTTCCTTCTATGCAGGTAAAATAACCGTAAACACGCTTCCTTCACCCAAGCGCGATCGCACTGTTACACTTCCACCCATTCCCTCTACCAATGTTTTGACAATTGATAATCCCAAACCAGTGCCACCACTACTATAATTGCGATATTCATCAACACGATAAAATCTCTCAAAAATCCGCGATTGATGTTGCAAAGGAATACCATAACCTTGGTCGATAACTTGAATTATTGTCTCTTCTCCTTGTTGATTTAATTGTAAATTTATCGGCGTATCAGGTTGAGAATACTTAACACCATTATCTATCAAATTGAGTAATACTTGCTTCAGGCGATTATAGTCTGCTTTCACCAAAATTTTTTCATTACTTGCTTCAATATTAATCACTCTTCCACTATAGTTTTGTGCCATTCCTACTACTTCTGCTACTAAATCATTTAGCACAAAAGACTCTATATTAAAATGTAAATAACCGCTATCTGCTCGTGCTAACTCAAGTAAATCTTGCAAAAGACGGATAGTGCGTTCAGCTTCTGACGCCGCAGTTTCTAAAGCTTCCCGTTGCATTTCTGTTAAATTATGCTGCCGTCGTAAAACACTTTGCAAGTAACCATGTACTATAGTTAATGGTGTACGTAATTCATGGGAAACATTGCTTACAAATTGTCGCTCTTGTTCCCAAGATTGGGAAAGGCGGAATAACATCACATTAAAAGTTTGAGCTAATTCCCTCACTTCGCTGGGTGCATTATCTAAATGCAACCGTGCATCTGGTAAATCTGCGGCGGAAATTACTTCTGTCATTTGACTTAACTGACGCAGAGGTTGCAATGAACGCTTGATGTAAAATGCGATCGCTCCTGAAATTACTACAATTACTAAAACACTGGCAACTCCCACACTTCGCACCATTGCTGAATACATTCTCTGTTCGCGGGTAATATCCCGCGCGACGAACACCTTTCCCAGCATCTTACCCTGTACTTGCAAAGAACGACTACACAAAACAAAGTAGCGTTGGTTAACCTGATAAACTCGAGGTTGAATAGTTCTCTGAGCTAGGGACATTAATTCAGCTACTGTAGAATCAGATAGATTATCCGTAATTGGAGATTTTGCCAGAATTTTTTGTTCGGGACTTTTCACCCAGAAAAATATATTAGTAGCAGCCAAATGATTAATTGCCTTTTGTAACCCAGTTTCAGGAGGCATCATTTCACTATATAATTGTACATCACGCGGGAAGCGTTCAGTAATGCGTTCAAGATTCTGCTTTTGACTATCAATCAAAATTTGCTGCACTGTCCAATTTGTCCAGATAGCAAGGCTACCTAAACCCAAAGCTGAAACTCCAGCAACACCAATTGTTAGGCGTATCCTTAATGAAAAGGTGTCAATTTTCCTCCAGATATTGCTAATTTTATTCACCTTGATAGTTAATATTGTTTTGTGTTTGGTGTTAATAGTTAATGGTTCATGGTTCATGGCTATTAACCATTAACCATTAACTATTAACTATTAACCATTAACTAAATACTTAAAGGTGCGTAGCCAAAAGTTGAATTGAAGGCACGGCACCAAACTGCTACAGACTGAAAGTTTGCCAAATTTACATTATCTGGTATTGCATAGCGTTGAGTTCCACTTGTCTTTTGCAAGCGTGCAATCCTCACATAATCTTTTCCTTTAATACCAGAATCAGGTACTGAATCATTTCGGTAAAGAATTACAAATAAGTCGGGGCCATTATCTGTTTTGAAACTTGAATCGAACTGTAAATAACGCCTTCCATTTTCTGTGACAACTTTAACATTTCCCCGCGTTTCATGTTCTGCCCTTCTAAAGGTTCCAGTTTGGGAGGTATTTGTACCAGTATTTTCAGCTACAGATGTTGTCGGTTCAGTTTCGCTAACTGGTTGCTGGGTGTTTGTCTCTCTTGCACAACTGACTGTTAAAAGAGTAATAATACTTATAAGTACTAAAGATTTGAATTTCATGACTATGATTTCCGAAAATTCATCTCTAATTACAATGTAAATCCTAACGACATTAAAAAAATTAATTTAAGCTGAGAAAATGTTAAAAATTTTTGCTGAGATTTTTCTCAGCATTTTTTAATATTGTCTTTAGATTAATTTTAGGTATTTTGTTAAATATTTTACTAAATAGATTATCTTCAATCTTTAATAAACAATTAAATATGCAGCTAAATTGTAGAGAATAGACTTTTTGCAAAAATCACTTTTTAGGATATTGTAACCACAGATGGACACAGATAAACACAGATGAATTATCTATCATCTGTGTTCACCCCCCTCTATCCCCCCTCAAGAGGGACGGCAGTTGCTACAACGCGGGAAACCCGCGCAACGCACTGCCTCGGGAAGACAGAGGAATAAACTTTAGAGTGTTGTCCATCTGTGGTTTAATTTTCTTAAAATACACTTTTGCAAGAGTTACAATAAATTTCCGGGTGATGATTTGTGAGCGATCGCTTAAATTTTTCCATTATTACTTAAGTCGAATTTTAGATAACTTCCAGAGTGAGTAAGAATTTTCTTTGTAAATAATCCTCGCCTGACGATTATACTTTTTTTCTAATCCTTCTCGCAAAGCTTCTGGAGGATTTAGCAAAAATATATCAGTAAAACCTTTAGGAATTTGAGGAATATTTTCCCCCTTCACCAATTGAAACCGGACTTTTGGTTCTACAAGATAACTGAGAGAAAAAACATTTCCAAAACGACTACCAAAATCATCACTAATTAAAAGTGGGCGAGAAGCCTGATTTATAATTTTAGCAACTTGTAGATTTCCAGAGCTAAGCTCTTTATTCCACCAAGTCTCGGCTTGGGAATATACACCGTAAGAAACTACACCTGCAATAATTACAATCGCCAATATAGTTTGCCAGATTTTCCGGCGCGAGAAAATCCCATTGTATATTTGAGTCGCGAGTAAGTAAGCAACAGCAAGTTGAATACCTAAATGAGAAGGTATTAAATATCGTTGGGAAATTGAGCGCATTCCTCCAAAAATTAAATCTGGAAGTGCCAAAGGTACTGCTGGTATTACAATTAAGGTTATAATAAATAAAGATACTTTTTTGTGATTTGTACGCCAAAGAAAATAAATTGCATATCCAACAAAAAATAAAATTATTGGTGTAATAAAATAACTTAAGGGATTTGTCCAGTTAAGATTTAAATCAAAGAAAATACGGCTTATCTGCATCAGCCAAGATTTGATTAAATTTTCCAAAGGAAAATCTCTCTTTGTCCAAGCTGTGGTAGATTCTAATTTAGCTTGATTAGCAAGAACAACTAAAATCCAAGGCATGAATACTAAAAATCCTGCCAAGGATGCTAATAGATAAGCTTTGACTGTTTTAGCCCAACGAAATTTTTCGGTTGCAATTACATAAGTTCCATGAGCAACTGCGACAAATCCACTTAACAAAAATGTATACAGGCTGACAGCCAAAGCTACTGAATAAATTCCCCAATTAAAGACACGAAATTCCTCTGTTTGTCGTGTTGATTCTAATCGCAAAGCTCGTAGCAGTGCCGCGCTAGATAATAATATGGTAACTGCCCAGAGCATATATTCTCTTGCTTCTTGGGCAAAAACAAGATGAAGAGGAGAGATAGCCATGAGTGCGATCGCTATCCCAGGAACCGACAAAGGCACTTTAAATAATTCTTGGCATAGCCAATAAGCGCAAGGAAACACCAGCAAACTGATGATAGCAGACAAAATTCTAATTGCTGTTATAGAATCACCAAAAATTTGTACCCAAAATCGTGCTAATACATAATAAAGAGGAGGATGCTGTGGGTCTTCAATTGCCAAAGATTTAATTGTGTCGCCTAAATTTGTTTCGGGATTGAGACGCTGAAATTGAGCAAAAGCTTCCTTAGAAATTACACGCCCATTAAAAATTTGCTCTCTAACTTCCGCAGCCGTATAACCAGAAATACGCAAAGATGTATAAATTTCATCGTGCCAATAAACCTTACCATCAAGATTCACAAAGCGAAAAAATACACCTACCACTAACAGCACGATAATTAAAAACTGTAACCACCTAGGAGTGAGTACGAAACGTCGCATAAATAGTAGTGAGGTGAACTAGCTGGATCAACTACGCTATCCCTCGCCAATCCTACTTTGAGACGGATGATAATTCAACCACTGTTTTTTAAAGATGCTTTGAACTATAATTTCCAGTCAAAGCTTTCCGCATTCTTTCTTCAAAAGGGAGTAGGGAATAGGGAGTAGGGAGTGGGGAAAAGCTTATTTTCATTCTTGTTCTGATGTACGCAGTTCATTATGGCTACTTATATCTGCACTTTCTGCCTGACTTTAGATAACATTAGCGAAGTAGACGTTTAATTTTATTGACAATGGAAATTAAGCGGACTTTTTCTGGTGCATCTTGGGAGTCCAAGGTGGGGTACTGTCGAGGCGTAAAAGTCGGAAACCAGATTTATATCTCTGGTACAGCACCAATTGCTGAAGAAGGAGGAGTTTTTGCGCCTGGAGATGCTTACGCACAAGCAAAACGCTGTTTAGAAATTATTCAGAAAGCTTTGCAAGACTTGGGCGCTGACATCAACTCTGTGGTGCGATCGCGAATGTTTGTCACAGATATTAGTCGTTGGGCTGAATATGGACAAGCGCACGAAGAATTCTTTGGTGAAAATCCTCCTGCTTCCACTATGGTAGAAGTGAAATCTCTGGTAGATCCGGCAATGTTAATAGAAATAGAGGTAGATGCAATTTGCCTGAATGTATAACGAAGGAGTTGTCATTTTTTCTGCCAAAGTGATAATCCATCCCACAAGAATTACGACAAATAGCAAAGTTCCCCTCCTCGCTTGTAAACAACGCTTAGAGGATGTCTGAAAAGTTTTGGGCGAATATAATTCGCGACTACACAAACGAAGTCCGCCTGCGCGGACTCAACGGAAAATCAAGGCTTTTAAACCTTTGCCTTGCAGGTTTTGTTTGTGTAGGCGCGATTTCCAATCGCCAAGTCTGAATAAAATTTGACTTCTCAGACATCCTCTTAGGGATAGAGTTCCCCTCCTCGCTTGCAAACAACGCTTAGGGATAGAGTTCCCCTCCTCGCTTGCAAACAACACTTAGGGATAGAGTTCCCCTCCTTGCTTGTAAACAACGCTTAGGGATAGAGTTCCCCTCCTCGCTTGCGGGGAGGGGTTAGGGGTGGGGTTCCAATTAATTCGCCTGATTACTACTGTTGTAGCGAACCCTTGTCCCTGCCCAAAGTAACTTCTCCCGCAGCGTCTGATAATAAGAATTATTTTCTCGCAAAACAATAAACTTAGCCCGACAATCTGCCATGCGCACGTCAACGCGATGTCCTGGCCAGATTGAAGTCGCTAATACCCCATCCATCCACAACTTAGTACTTAAATCGTAATCCCCTAGAGGCCAAATACTCACAACCGAACCAGGGGGTAAAACAATGGGGCGACTGGAAAGACTCATCGGACAAATAGGAGTGATGGTGATGGCTTCCATACCATCGTGGACAATTGGGCCATTTGCAGAAACGGTGTAACCAGTAGAACCAGTGGGCGTAGAAACTACTAACCCGTCTCCTACATACTGATCGACTACCTCACCATCAATTTCCATTTCCAAAATTGAGGTAATCATGCGATCGGCAGAAGCGGGTTTGACACACATTTCATTCAAAGCTAAGTAGCGATCGCTCACAGCTTCTAAATTCGAGCCATGTCCTTCATACACCGCTGCTTGCAACATCATCCGCCGTTGGATAGCATAGCGATCCGACCACAAACGATCCCAAACTTTTTCAGTATCTTGGAATTCCTCCACCGACTCAGTTAAAAACCCCAGATGGCCTCCCACATTCACTCCTAGAATCGGGATACCAGCTGGGGCTAAATGTCTAGCACCAGTTAAAACAGTACCATCACCACCAAGTACCAAAGCCAAATCTATTGATTCTGCCGCCGAAGCCAAAAACACTGGATATGGGTTGTCCTTTGGTCCACTTGGGCCTATCAAAACCTGGCATTGGCGATTTTCCAGTTGCTTTGCACAAATTTCTGCCCAGCGTTTACTCTGGGCATCTCTTGCCTTATAAGCGATGATTACCTGTTTAAGCTCCACAGCGTTACCATTTGAGGAGATTAAATTGCTCCATATCGACAGTATCACGATTGCGATAGATTGCCAGCACGATCGCCAAACCCACCGCCGCTTCAGCTGCCGCTACGGTGATTACAAACACAGTAAAAACCTGACCTTTTATCGCTGTTGAGTCGAGAAAATTGGAAAAAGCCATTAAGTTCAAATTCACAGCATTGAGCAGCAACTCAATCGACATCAGCACACGTACAGCATTGCGGCTAGTAATCAAGCCATAAATGCCGATGCAAAACAAAGCCGCCGCTAGTAATAAAAAATACTGAAGCTGCATTTTCTCCGTATTCCTACTATTTTTTCTGTTGATTGTTCATGGTTAATGGTTCATGGTTCATAGTTCATTGCTATTAACTATTAACCATTAACTATTAACCATTTACTATTCCTGCTTATCGCTTCCTGCTGATACCAGTTCTCTGGGGCGTTCTGGCAATGTTAAAACAGTTTGCGGTAAATCAGAAGGCACTTGTTCTGGCAGATATTCGCGACGCGCCAAAATTATCGCGCCTACCATTGCCATTAACAACAAAACGGAAGCAACTTCAAAAGGCAGTAAAAAGTCACTGAAGAAATGCTGACCAATTACCACTATCGGGTTACTCACAGGGGTAGCAACCGAAATCGACCAGGGCGTTGCCAACACCATCGTACTCAACAGCGCAAACAATCCCAAACTTACCACAGCCGTTAGTACTTTACGCACCCAAGCGGTGGGGAAGGGGGCAAAATTTTGCTGCTTGTTTACCAACATAATGGCAAACAAAATCAGCACGTTCACCGCGCCAACATAAATTAACAATTGGGCTGCTGCGACAAAATCAGCATTCAGCAGCAGGTATATTCCAGCGATGCTGACAAAAACACCACCCAGCATAAAGGCGGAGTAGACGACGTTGGAAAATAGCACTACACCCAACGCCGCCCCAATCATCATCACAGCCAATACACCAAACGAAACTAACTGTACTCCTTCGGCTAGATTCACTTTTTTGTCCTTAGTCCTTTGTCATTGGTCATTTGTCATTGGTCATTTGTCATTGGTCATTGGTCATTTGTTGGTTGTTCATGGTGAGCCAGCGCGGTGAGTCCAGCACTCTCCGGAGGGTCTCCCTCCGCAGGTGACTGGCGAACCCGAAGGGTCTTGGGGGTCTCCCCCATGAGCGACTGGTGAGACCAGTCCTGAAGGCGGGTTTCCCGCCGTAGGGAACTGGCGAACCCGAAGGGCGAACCCGGAGGGTTCATAGTTCATGGTTCATGGCTATTAACTATTAACCATTAACCATTAACTACTAACCACTAACTAAGGACTAATGACTAATGACTAATGACATTTTATTTTTCCTGCTGCACGAGGTCTTCTGGACGGGCACCAGGGCGAGGCGCATCCTCTGGCAGATCGTGAGGATCCATAACACCTTTGGGTAAGTACACCAGTTCGCGCAATGGTGTCACCATTGGATCATCTGTTACCTTGTAGGGCAGACGGCCCATTGCCACGTTATCATGGTTCAATTCATGGCGATCGTAGGTGGAAAGCTCATATTCTTCTGTCATTGATAGACAGTTAGTCGGGCAATATTCCACGCAATTTCCGCAGAAGATACAAACACCAAAGTCAATACTGTAGTGTTTGAGCTTTTTCTTCTTGCTGGTTTTGTCAAATTCCCAATCAACTACAGGTAAGTTGATGGGACAAACACGGACACAGACTTCGCAGGAAATACACTTATCAAATTCAAAGTGAATCCTACCGCGAAAGCGTTCGCTAGGAATAAGTTTTTCGTAAGGATACTGTACGGTAACAGGACGCCGCCGCATATGGTCGAAGGTGACAGACAGTCCTTCACCTATGTAACGACCGGCTTGTACCGCTTCCTTGGCATAATCACCAACTTGTTTGAGGAACTTTAGCATGGTGTCTCTCTCTCTTTCAAAAAGTTAGGAGGCGCGGAGTTAGGAGTGAAGAGTTAGGAGTTAGGAGGCGCGGAGTTAGGAGTGAAAAGTTAGGAGTTGGGAGTTGGGAGTTGGGAGTTCAGAAAAATTCCTGAATTCATAACTCATAACTCCTCACTCTTAACTCTTAACTCCTAACTTTTCACTCCTAACTCCTCACTCATAACTCCTCACTCTCCAATTAGCCTCCAAAGGCGACAGGAAAGGCTAATTTTAGGGCTGCGGTTAGTAGTAAATTCACTAAGCCGACTGGTAGCAAAAACTTCCATCCCAAATCTAGCAGTTGGTCAATACGAACGCGAGGCACTGTCCAGCGGATCAAAATTGCCACAAAGACTAGCAAGTAGGCTTTGATTAAGGTCATGATAATGCCTAGTGAGGCGGTGACAATTTGCAATACTGGATTAACTTCGGTGACTCCAAACCAGCTAGCTAAGGTGCTAATCGGAATGGGAAAATCCCAACCGCCCAAGTATAAAACTGATACCAGCAATGCCGAAAGTACGAGGTTGACGTAGGAACTCAGGTAGAACAGAGCGAATTTCATACCAGAGTATTCGGTCTGATAACCTGCTACTATTTCCTCCTCCGCTTCTGGTAAGTCAAAGGGCATCCGTTCGCACTCAGCAAGGGCAGCGATCCAAAAGATCATGAAACCGACTGGTTGCCGCCAAATGTTCCATCCTAAGATGCCGTAGCCAGATTGCTGATTAACAATGTCAACGGTGCTGAGGCTATTGGACATCATTGCGATCGCCAATACTGCTAGCGCCAAAGGAATTTCATAGCTAATTGACTGCGCTGCTGCCCGCAACCCTCCCAAGAGGGAATATTTATTATTAGATGCGTAGCCAGCCATCAATAAGCCAATCGGCTGAACACTAGATAAAGCAATCCACAAAAAGACCCCCATACCAACATCGGTAATGATCAGATTCTGTCCAAAAGGTACAATTAGATAGGACAGAAAAACCGGTAGTACAACGATAATGGGACCGAGGGTAAACAATACTCTGTCGGACTTGGCTGGCACTACATCTTCTTTGAAAACGAGCTTCAGACCATCCGCTACGGGAGCCAGCAAACCCAAAGGACCAATGTATTCAGGACCGATCCGCTGCTGTGCTGCTGCGGAAATCTTCCGCTCTAGCCAAACACCAGTCAATACCCCTACCGTCGCGCCAATAATCATCAGAATCATCGGCAATGGCATCCAAATTGCTTTGGCTGTGCCTGCTGGTAGTCCTAAATCCATCAGGGATTCAATAAAAGTTCCTTGCAGATCAATTCCTGAATTCATGTTTGTTGCTCTTTAAATCACCAATTCATGGTTGTTTACAACAATCTACACTTGTTAATAACTGTAAATTTACCTGCAAATATCTTTGCTTTAAGCAGGCAAAATTTAAGATTTTTTGCAATCCCCATGCCTAGTATATCGTTCGACGGGTTGTGCCCTCACCAGCAAGAAGAGAATTTCTACTTATGGTATGAATTGGAATTTGCAAATTTAGGGGCTAGGGCATTGGGCATTGGGCATTGGGCATTGGGCATTGGGCATTGGGCATTGGGC
>JBHYDF010000195.1:0-16649 GCA_051861145.1 Nostocaceae cyanobacterium | reverse complement strand
GGTTAATGGTTAATGGTTAATGGTTAATGGTTAATGGTTAATAGCCATGAACTATCAACCATGAACCATGAACCATTAACTATTGTATTGCACTCAAATGAGAATCAGTAGATTTTCTTTTTGAAATCTTAAAAAATTTACTGCTTTGCAATTTCACTAAAAATAATATTTGGAAGGTGACAGGGTAAGGCTTTTACTAACCTAAAGACATAGGAAATTACTTAGAATAAATATAAAGATTTCATGAAGACGGAGCGCGATCGCATACGTTAGGTGACGTTTAAACTCTATTAAATCAAAACTTTGTCCACTAATTGCGATCGCTGTACATAAACGATTAAATTTTTTTACTAGCACGACAGAAACCCTGATTATATCGTTGCCAGTATTTTTTTAAACTTCTTTACTGGATAGCAATTTTTTCGCAAGCTTTGCAGAGCCACAATTTTAACTGTCACATACTCAATAATTTGTTGTGGTTTATACTATTAACTAAGTAATAACTCAAATCTTGCACCCTTCGGGTTCGCCAGAGCCGGCACGAGGGAAACCCTCCTATGTCCCAAGGGGACACGCTACGCGAACAGCGCGCTTACTCACCAATGTCAGTAAGCCTCAAATCCCGCCTGTGAACTCAATTTCACAGGCTAATAGCTCAAGTCGATTTTAATGGACTGAACTTCCTTGTTAGTCTTCTTTAGAAGACTTTCACTATTAGCCTGGGGTTTAAACCCCAGGCGGTTTATTGCGACAGGTGCAAGATATCAGTAATAAAAGACTTTACAAACCAGTAAAAAACTTAATACTGAAAACACGCCGTCAACGCTACACCCAAAGCATCCGCCGCATCATCTGGACGAGGAATAGAGTCTAAATTCAACTCTCGCGCTACAGCTTCTTGAACTTCATATTTTTCTGCATTCCCGTATCCCGTTAATGCTTGTTTAATCTGGGCAGGGGTAAACTCTACATAGGGAAGATTATGCTGAGCCAAGACTAACATCACCACACCCCGCGCTTGAGCAACGAGAATCGTGTTTGCCATACGATAAAAGAAGAATTTTTCAATTGCCACCAAATCTGGTTGCAACTCCTCCATGATGGTGTGCAAATCTTCGTACAATGTACGCAGACGCTGCCCCATTTCCACATCTGCTGGTGTAGTAATTACACCATACTCCAGCATATTTACTGTTGTGCCTTCTACCTGTGTTTTGCCTTGGTTGCAGATAATTGCTCCAAATCCTAAAATAGCTAGTCCTGGATCTAATCCCAAAATACGCTTTTCCATTAACTTCTGATTCATTCAAGCAGGTGTTGTATTGTAGGGGCAGATTGGCAACTTAGACAGGTTGCTTATGGTAAACATGGAGTTGACAAATGTAATAATTGTACGCTTGGGGTTAAAACCAGGTAGTGTACATTTTCTTTTAAATCATTAATTTGTAACACTGCTCCTTATTTAAGTATGTCTATAGGTTTTCTCAGACAAGCCCTTAATGCTTTACATCAACAGTCGCGCCGTCGCACTCCCCATCGAGTTAATCAATGGTTCAAATGGTTATCCCCTGGATTATCTGTCAAACGTTGGTTGTTAATTAGTGTAGGGGGTGTAATCCTAGCGAGTCTGGGGTTAGCTATTTGGATTAAGCTAACACCGATTTTCTGGGCGATGGAGTTAGTCAGGGGTTTTCTGGGAAAAATTACTGACATCATACCCAACTATATCAGTGGACCTTTAGTGATCCTATGCGGGTTGCTATTACTGCTTTGGGGACAAACCCGTACTGTAGGTTCAATTACTCAGGTACTGAGAACAGAAGGAGATGAAGAATTAGTAGACGTTTTACTGGCGCATCGTCGATTATACCGAGGACCGAAAATTGTCGTTATTGGTGGAGGTACAGGACTTTCCACGTTGCTGAGAGGACTCAAACGCTATAGCGCCAATATTACTGCTATTGTGACTGTCGCCGATGATGGTGGATCTAGTGGGCGGTTGCGTCGGGAATTTGGAGTGCTACCACCGGGGGATATTCGCAATTGTTTGGCTGCGCTGGCTGATGAAGAAAAGTTATTAACAGAATTGTTTCAATATCGCTTTCGTGTTGGTGATGGTTTGACCGGTCACAGTTTTGGTAATTTATTTTTAACGGCAATGTGTGAAATTACCGGTGATTTGGAACGGGCGGTAGCTGCGAGTTCCAAAGTACTAGCCATCCGGGGACAAGTCTTACCAGCGACTCTCAGTGATGTTTGTCTGTGGGCTGAGTTAGCCGATGGTCGTCGCATTGATGGCGAGTCTAAAATTACCGCCGCCGGAGGTTCGATTGTCAAAATTGGCTGCATTCCTGCCAATCCTCCCGCTTTACCCGCAGCCATTAGGGCAATTAAAGAAGCTGACTATATAATAATGGGTCCTGGTAGTCTTTATACTAGCGTGATACCTAATCTCCTAGTACCGGAAATAGCTGATGCGATCGCCGCATCTGAAGCACCCCGTATTTATGTTTGCAACATAATGACTCAGCCTGGAGAAACCCAAGGATATACTGTTGCTGATCACATTCGAGCAATTGATGCTGCTTGCGGCGGTAGATCATTATTTAATGCCGTACTTGTACATAAGAGATCCCCAACTGCGCGCGCACTAATTCGTTACGCCCAACAAAACTCCCATCCTGTCTACTTGGATCGCGAAGAAGTAACCAAACTGGGACGAAGAATTGTTTTAGCGAATGTCATGTCTGAAGATGAAACGGGTTGCGTACGCCACGATCCCCAACGACTGGCAAAAGTGTTGTTCCGGTGGTATAGTGGCGCTCATAATTGGCTAGGGGCTAGATAGTCATTAGTCATTAGTCATTAGTCATTAGTCATTAGTCATTAGTCATTAGTCATTGGATTTTTCCCCATGCCCAATGCCCAATGCCCAATGCCCTATTCCCTATTCCCTACTCCCCATTCCCCATTCCCTTATGAAAATTTGCCTTCCAAGTGCAGAGGCGACGCGATCGCTTGGTATTACTATCGGTCAATCTTTAAATGCTGGCAGCATCATTTTACTCGAAGGTGATTTGGGTGCTGGCAAAACTACCTTGGTGCAAGGTATGGGGGAAGGTTTGGGCATTAAAGAACCCATTGTTAGCCCTACTTTCACCTTGATTAATGAATACACTGAAGGTCGCCTCCCTCTTTACCACCTGGATCTATATCGCTTAGAACCCAAAGAAGTTGCAGCTTTAAATTTAGAAACTTACTGGGAAGGTGTTGAGGTTCCGCCTGGAATTGTGGCTATTGAATGGGCGGAAAGGATGCCCTATAAACCACATAGTTATATAACTTTGCGTTTGACTCATGGAGATGAAGGTACTCGTCAAGCCGAAATCACACCACATTATTGCACCATTAGCGAAAACATTTCGGCTTTTTGTGAACATTCTTGGGGCGGCTAAATGTTCAACTATTTCTATCTTCCACTACCGCGCTCATCATCATCTTCGTCGCCAAAAAAATAAAATAACATTGTTGTCTCGCTTACTCAAGTATTGTTTCAATTGTTTCCGAAGCTAATAATTCAGCATTAACATCTGCAATATTTGTTGCTTTATCAGAAACTTTTTACGTTTTGTTGCAAATGTTTTTAATGTAAGTAAATGGACAACTTTGCGATTCAGTAATGTAATCTTTAGACAAGTAGATGCTCATGATGATTTTTGTGTTTAGAGTTTGCTTGACTGTCATTTGAAACTACCTCTGTCGCCTGCCTTAGCCCTATTTCAGGTAATTTCACGCCTTTTTACTATGGGATTAACCTTGCAGGATTCTCTGTGGTTGAACGCTTCTGTTTACTCTCTTTCGTAATTCAATTGTTACTAATTACACCACAATAACTTGCAAAAACAGACAACATTCACTTGCGAACTTTACGGATTAAAAGGGTGGCATAATTCATCTCATGCTAGGTTTTTATAAATAAAAATTGCAGTTTTTACGATTATTTCCAGGCGAATATAACCGTATTCATTCTCTACTAACTTTAGAGAACAAATCCGGATTATAAAACACCTAAATTGAATGGATAAAAGTTAAACAACAAACAAATTTTGCATTAGTCATTTAACTATTTATTAGGCTTAGTATTCCCAACCGAAGTTCATAACTTACACATCAAAACTTGATGATTATTTTTTAATAAGATAAAATAATCTGAAAAAAATATATACAAAGATATTTAAATAAAAAAATCTTCCCTAAGATAGAGTTCAGGGAAGGAGAGAGGGAATAGGGAATATGGCATTGGGCATTGGGGAAAAATCCAATGACAAATGACAAATGACTAATGACTAATGACCAATGACTAATGACTAATGACTAAAAGTTAAAGCCCGACCCCGCACTTGTGTATCTAACTTGCCTTTTTCATAAACGACCTGACCACCGACAATGGTATAAACAGGCCATCCGGTGAGGTTCCAGCCTTCAAAAGGACTCCAACGACACTTAGTCAACAACTCTTCACGCAAAACTGGACGGTAGGAGTTTAAATCTACAAGGACTAAATCCGCATCATAACCAGGAGCGATCGCGCCTTTATTAGGAATACCATATGCTTTGGCTACGGCGGTTGACATCCAGTTAACAACTTGGGCAACACTACACTTTCCCGACCTTGCTGCTGTTAGCATTAAAGGTAGGGAAGTTTCTACACCTGGCATCCCAGAAGGACTATTTGGATAAGGTTGCGCTTTTTCTTCTAAGGTGTGGGGTGCGTGGTCAGTGGCTATAAAATCTATGACACCATCGCGCAAAGCTTGCCAGAGGACTTCGTTATCGTGGGGTGATCGCAAAGGTGGATTCATCTGGGCTAATGTGCCTATCTTTGCATATGCACTGGTATTTAATAATAAATGTTGTGGTGTTACCTCTGCTGTCACCCAACTTGGTTTACACTCACGCAGTAATTCTGCTTCCTCCGCCGTAGACATATGCAAAATATGCAGACGGCGTTGATATTTTTGTGAAAGTTTTAATGCTAACTGAGTTGCCAATAATGCAGCTTGATTATCTTGTATTTGGGAATGAATCGCGGGATCGCTAATTCCCGCAAATTCTTGACGACGTTGCTTGATTCTAGCTTGGTCTTCAGCATGAACGGCAATTAAGCGACTACCTTTAGCAAATATCGCCTCTAGTGCCTCGTCTTGGTCAACTAGCAACGCTCCATGCATCGAACCCATAAAAATTTTAATCCCGCAGGTGGGATTAGCAGCTAACAAATCTGGCAGATTTTCAGCTGTTGCCCCGATAAAAAAGCCATAATTAACAAGGCACTTATTTTCGGCGCGTTGGAGTTTATCATCAAGAGCTTGTTGGGTAGTGGTGAGAGGACGCGTATTCGGCATTTCCAAAAAGGAGGTTACTCCACCTTTGGCACAAGCACAAGTAGCGGTGAATAAATCTTCCTTGTGTTCTAGTCCTGGTTCCCGAAAATGTACTTGCGGATCTATGACTCCTGGCAACAAAGTTAACCCTTGTGCGTCAATTTCTCTAGTTGGTGTTGTCGTGGAAATTTCCGGCGCAACTTCGACTATGAGGCGATCGCGTATCAAGACATCCCCAATTAGGAATTCACTATTGGGTAAAATAATCCGAGCGTGGCGAATCAGTAAACTTGTGGGAGATGACATGGGTTATCGAACTTTAAGACAACAGCAATTTGTGACAGAAAACTATGCTTCTAGGTTAAACTTGGTTGGTCTGTTAGCGATAAATTTATGTCACTGGTCACAAATCAGTTTATCGTTTCTATATACAAATAACCCTGTCACTGCCCTTCGGGGAGGGGAAAAGGGAAAGGGAAATAACCTCACTATGCTACTGAAGGGGGCTTGAAACAAAGATACTATTTTTCTTGCGCTACGCGCCTCGAAATACATCTTTTTCTTCTGAATAAATAAAAAATAAATAATGGTGAGTCCATCCCCCGTCTTCGCGGCTTTCGACTTACATTCAAAGTGGCGAACCCGGAGGATGCAAGCACCCTTCCCCCTTCCCCTTTGCCCCTTTCCCCCTTCCCCTTTCCCCCTTCCCCCTTCCCCTATACAGGTCAAGATGGCAACATCACCCGGAAACTAAATTAGTACGGTTAAGATTAACAAATATAGTATTTCTGGGCGGGCAAGTCTATTAACTTGCATCTTCAGCCTTTCCATTTGTAATTACATGCAAAATCACGTGTCTGATAACAACTCCAGCCAAAAACCTGATAGTTCTTGGATTGCAGAACTAGGTAGAACAATTGTATTAAGCATCGTGTTAGCTTTGGGAATTCGTACCTTTGTCGCCGAAGCACGGTGGATTCCCTCTGGTTCGATGGAACCGACCCTACATGGTTCACCTAATCAATGGGAAGCAGATAAAATCATTGTTGATAAACTAAGTTATAGATTTTCTGCTCCACAAAGGGGAGATATTGTAGTTTTTTCGCCCACAAAAGAGCTACAAGATGAACAATACCAAGATGCTTTTATTAAGCGTATTATTGGTTTACCGGGAGAAAAAATAGAATTGAGGAAGGGTAAAGTTTTTGTTGACAACAAACCTCTCCCAGAACAAAATTACCTGTCCACCCCACAGCGTACTGTAATTGATGTTTGCACATCAGGAGTGCAACCGCCTTTCTTGTCCAAGCCAGTTACTATACCGCCTAACTCATATTTAGTATTAGGTGACAACCGTAACAGTAGCTACGATAGCCGTTGTTGGGGTGTTGTTCCCCGCGAAAATATCATCGGTCGTGCCGTAATTCGCTTTTGGCCTTTAGATAATATTGGTGGGATCGATAAAACACCAGTGTATCCCAGTCAAAACTTAGCTAACTAGAGTAAACTTTTATGCGTCGCAGGCAAAATCAAGCATCACCCCCTGCTGGTGGGCAAATTTTTTCGCTTGAGTTGGCGAAGATAATTAGCTTAAGTCTGATTTTTGCTTTTGGAATACGTACATTCGCGGCACAAGCTTTCAACGTTGTTTCTGGTTCAATGAAACCTACCTTACAAGTTAATGATAGGTTTCTTGTGAACAAGTTGAGTTACCACTTTAGCAATCCCCAACGGGGAGATATTGTGGTATTTTCACCTACGAAGGAGCTAAAAAAAGAACAATATAAAGATTACTTTGTCAAGCGCGTGATTGGTCTACCAGGAGAAAGGGTAGAGATAAAGGGTGGTAAAGTTTATATCAATAATAAACCCCTACAGGAAGATGAGTATCTTTATTCTGAACAATGGACATCGATTGATGTTTGCAGCGCCGGAACTCAGCCGCCCTACCTTTCTCAACCAGTTACGATACCGCCTAATTCTTACCTGGTATTAGGTGACAACCGTCTCAGCAGCTATGATAGCCGTTGTTGGGGTATGGTTCCCCGCAAAAATATGGTTGGCCGTGCTGTGATTCGCTTCTGGCCATTGAATCATATTAGTAAATTCCGCAGAGAATAAGGGTATTTTTTTACATTTAACTTACTGTAGTCTGGGTGGGCATCTTGCCCGCCTTATTTTTACATTTATCTTGCCGGAACAGCTCAACTTTATACCAATTTGAAAAATGATTGCAACATATGGATTTACATAACCCATACCCAAAGAGGGTTTCTCAATCCAAAATCCAAAATCTAAGAGACCATTTATAAAGTAAATATTAAGCCTCTAAACCTTAGTTTCATCCTAGATCCCCCCTTAATCCCCCCTTAAAAAGGGGGGAGAAATAATTACTAGCCCCCCTTTTTAAGGGGAGCCACTGCGTTGCGGGGGTTCCCCCCGTTGTAGCAAGTGGCGTGGGTTGGGGGGATCAGATTTTCTTTATAAATGACCTCTAAAATCCTGTTAGGGTATTACCTAAGCGATCGCCTACCAATATTAAGAACCTGGCTCTTGTAAATTAGAACAAGAAGCTCTGATTGAGAATAGTGCATTCCGGTCAGTTTTAACGGGCTTAGGCTATTAGCCCGGAAATCAATTTCCACGCGGGTTATCCTCAGAATGAAATAGCTTTGAAATCAAGCCTTTTCAAATTGGTAATTGATGAGGATAATATTAAAATAGATATTTACTATTTTCGATTAAAAATCTAGTTTTTCCCCTTCATACTATTACTAAAATGCATTTAAGTCAAGATAGAAATTATAAGGGCAATATTCTGGTTGTTGATGATACGCCAGATAACTTGCGTTTGTTGTCGGCAATGCTAACTACACAAGGTTATGAAGTACGCAAAGCCTTAAATGGTAAAATGGCGCTTACCGCTTGCCAAATGGTTTTGCCCGATGTTATTTTGCTAGATATTAATATGCCAGGAATGGATGGCTATGAAGTTTGCAGACAGCTCAAAGCTGATGATAACACTTGCCAAATTCCGGTGATTTTTATTAGCGCCCTTGATGATGTTTTGGATAAAGTCAAAGCCTTTGATGTGGGCGGTGTGGATTATATTACTAAACCTTTTCATGGGGCAGAAGTTGTATTGCGAATCGAAAACCAAATTAATTTGCGCTTTTTGCATTTGCAACTTCAAGAAAAGAATTTTTTATTGCAGCAAGCGCTTGATGATTTGAAAGCTGCTCAAGTCCAAAGAATTCAGAACGAAAAAATGGTGGCGCTGGGACAGTTAGTAGCAGGAATTGCCCATGAAGTTAACAACCCAATCAGCTTTATTTATGGCAATTTGGAATATGCTGGTCAATACGTGCAAGAGTTGGTGAATTTAATAGAAGTTTATCAGTTGGAATATCCAAATCCTACACCTAACATTCAGCAAATAGTTAGAGATATAGACCTCAATTTTTTGATTAATGACCTGCGTAATCTCATGGGTGCAATGTACAGAGGATCGGATCGTATTCGTTCCATTGTACAAGCCCTGCAAAATTTTTCTCGGTTGGATGAAGCCGAAATGAAACGGGTAAATATCCATGAAGGTATAGATAGCACCTTGGTGATGTTGGAACACCGACTCAGAGAAACAGCAAATCGTCCTGCTATTGAAGTAGTGAAAGAGTATGGCAATTTACCCCTAGTTAGCTGTTATGTCAGCGAACTTAACCAGGTGTTTATGCATCTTTTAAATAATGCGATTGATGCTTTAGAAGAGTCATTTGTCATTAGTCATTTGTCATTAGTAAATAACAAAGGACAAATGACAAAGGACAAAGGACTAATTAAGATTTACACAACAGTTACAGCCTCGGGTAGTGTAAAAATTTGTGTAGCCGACAATGGTCCCGGTATCAAGGAGTCGGTGCGATCGCGTGTATTTGACCCATTTTTTACCACAAAGCCTGTTGGCAAAGGCAGTGGGCTGGGATTATCGATAAGTTATCAGATAGTGGTGCAAAAACATCAAGGAAAGCTAACTTGCACCTCATCACCCGGACAAGGAGCAGAGTTTATCATAGAAATACCGATAGAACAAGTAGAATCAAATTAAGCTACTAGATCCAATATTTCTCAGTCACTGTAGCATAATAGAGATGTGACTGATCTGTACCTCCCTTTACGTTCTCTCAAACAAGGGCACTGGTTCAAGCTCATTTGCGGAGCCAGCTACCAACATCTGCCTGCGGTTAGAAGTTTAACATTGGCCTACACATTGGCTGGTGCTGACTGCATAGATGTCGCTTGCGATCCTGCTGTGATTGCCGCAGCACAGGAAGCGCTACAAGTTGCCGCTAGCCTTGCTAAGGAAGCCAAAGAGCGAGGCTTTGGCAATAGGGAAAAATTGCCATTTTTGATGGTCAGCCTCAACGATGGCGAAGACCCCCATTTTCGTAAAGCAGAGTTTAATAGTACAGAATGTCCCCCAGATTGCCATCGCCCTTGCGAAGGAATTTGTCCAGCACAAGCAATTAAATTTAGCAGTATAACAGAAGACTTTTCCGGAGTCGTAACCGAAAAATGCTACGGCTGCGGTCGTTGCATACCAGCATGTCCGTATGGTATAATTTATACAGTATCTTATGTAACAACACCGGGAGCGATCGCGCCATTGATCCTATCATCTGGGGTGGATGCGATAGAAATTCATACAAAAGTAGGGCGTTTGGCAGAATTTCGGCGACTGTGGCAAGCCATTTCACCATGGGTTGAGCGCTTGAAATTACTAGCGATCAGTTGTCCAGATGGTGAAGGTATGATTGATTACCTTCGTGCCTTGTACGACGAAATTAAACCGCTCCCGTGCGCCTTAATTTGGCAAACAGACGGTCGGCCAATGAGTGGTGATATTGGCGATGGCACCACCCTCGCCGCCGTGAAATTAGGGCAAAAAGTCTTGGCAGCTAAATTACCCGGATACGTACAGTTAGCAGGAGGTACTAACAGTTACACCGTTGCCAAGTTAAAGGCAATGGGACTTTTAAGGGGAGTTAGGAGTGAGGAGTTAGGAGTTAGGAGTGAGGAGTTAGGAGTGAAGAGTGAGGAGTTAGGAGTGAAGAGTGAAGAGTCTTTACCCTACTCCCCATTCCCTATTCCCTACTCCCCCTCCATCTCTGGAGTGGCTTACGGCAGCTACGCCCGGGTATTGCTGTCACCGGTTCTCGAACAGTTAGAAGCAAGGGAGGTGATTGAGGCCAGTGTCAAAACAACTGTCCGCCTAGAAGATGAACCAGAATTGCTCTGGCAGGCTGTAGAGCTTGCCCATTCTCTCGTTTCCCAGCTCAAGTCACAGCAAGAGCGTTCAAACGCTCATTCGCTATCTCTAAAAACGTCACCATAATAAGCATGACGATTACAGACGATCTCCAAAAGTTATTGAATATTTTGCCCCAAGACCTGCGGCAGAGATTAGAGAAGCATCCCCAACGAGATAGTTTAGTTGAAGTGGTCTTGGATCTGGGCCGTCGCCCAGAGGCTCGCTTCCCTAATCAAGCTGAGTATCTGAGTGATGCGCCTGTCTCTCAAGAACAGATAGATGAATGCATTAAGCGAGTGGGAACCTTTGGCGGAGATAATCGAGCAGGAATAGAGCAAACTCTGCATAGGATCAGCGCCATCCGCAACCGCAATGGTAAGATTATTGGCTTAACCTGTCGCGTTGGTCGGGCGGTGTTTGGAACTATTGGCATGATCCGCGATTTGGTGGAAACAGGAAAATCAATTCTCATGCTAGGACGCCCAGGTGTGGGTAAAACTACTGCCTTAAGGGAAATTGCCCGTGTTTTAGCGGATGAATTGAATAAACGAGTGGTGATTATTGACACCTCTAACGAAATCGCAGGCGATGGAGATGTTCCTCATCCGGCAATTGGTAAAGCCAGACGGATGCAAGTAGCTCATCCCGATTTGCAACATCAGGTGATGATTGAAGCTGTGGAAAACCACATGCCAGAAGTTATTGTCATTGATGAAATAGGCACAGAATTGGAAGCCTTGGCGGCGCGTACCATTGCCGAAAGGGGCGTCCAGTTAGTAGGTACTGCCCACGGCAACCAGATTGAAAACTTGATTAAAAACCCAACTTTATCAGATTTAGTTGGTGGTATCCAAGCTGTGACGCTGGGAGACGATGAAGCCAGACGACGGGGGAGCCAAAAAACCGTTTTAGAACGCAAAGCGCCACCCACTTTCGAGATTGCCGTAGAAATGTTAGAACGGCAACGCTGGGTAGTTCACGAAAGTGTTGCAGACACGGTTGATACTCTGCTGCGTGGACGTCAACCAACCCCACAAACCAGAACTGTAGATGAAAATGGTAAAGTGGCGATCGCACGTCATTTAACTGCCATCAACGGTAATGGTAATGGTCGCTCTCACTCACTCACTGGAGAGGAATCTTTTCCACCGGCGCGACAAGCTAACGGCTGGCGTGCATCTGGGCAAATGGTACCATTGCCACCAGTGACACCAGAACGAGAAAAGCTTTCCGGGCGCAGTGAGTTTGACCGCTTGCTTGATGAATCCTTCAATTACACTGATAGCTTTGATTACGTTGACAACACAAGAGTAGCAGGCCCAAACGGTGAAGATTTACCACTGCACATTTACCCCTACGGTGTCAGCCGCAGTCAACTAGAACAGGTAATTCAGGTATTAAATCTACCAGTGGTATTGACAAAAGACATCGATAGTGCTGATGCAATTTTGGCACTGCGATCGCACGTCAAAAACCATACTAAATTGCGGCAAATGGCAAAAGCTCGGCAAGTGCCAATCCACATGATTAAATCCAGCACCCTTCCGCAAATTACTCGTGGCTTGCGGCGGTTGTTGAACATGGATGACCCAGAAATTACCGACGACCGCGAACTGCAACTATTTTTGCATAGCGCCAGCGATGACGAGATGGACGCACTAGAAGAAGCTAGACTTGCGGTGGAAAATATCGTCATTCCCAAAGGTCAACCTGTGGAATTATTGCCGCGATCGCCCCAAGTGCGAAAAATGCAGCATGAGTTGGTAGAACACTATCGCCTGAAGTCCCATAGCTTCGGGGAAGAACCGAACCGACGTTTGCGGATTTATCCGGCTTAAACTCACCTCTTAACCCCCTCAGTGTTAAAAATTTTTCCTTATCTTCCCTCCGAAACGGGGGGAGTGAGGGGGATGCAAAGAGGGGGAGAATTTTCGGCGTTGCTGATTAAGAGTATGAATTTATAGCCGTTTTGATTCTTGGTGAGGTACAGCGCGTTGTAGGGGCACAGCAATGCTGTGCCCCTACCCATGTACCCATGTACCTTATACCATTTCACAAAAACTCTGATACAAATGCAGACGGTGTAGAGACGCGAAATTTCGCGTCTCTACAAGATTTATGTGTATCGTGATAAACGTGAAATGGTATTACACAAATCAAGAACGCTATCCTCACAATCTGAGGCGCACCATTAGCAAAGAGTGAGAGTTTAGAATTTTTGATTTTTCAATTTCATACTTAAATTCAGCAACACCGAATTTTGAGTGATAAGCAAGACGTTCCGGGTGATTGACTAGATCAAGTCCTGTTATGAGATAGTGTCTAAATAGTAAAGCAGACTACAATTTACTACTGAGTATAAGCTTTTACCTCATAACTCGACAAACTCTACGAAATTCTCCTTTATGACTCAAGTTCCTTCTCCTGAGCCTAACAATAGCAAGGTTGTATCTACCACTTCTCGTAACAGCGCTACCATTAACCCCAAGCCACCAAAACTTCCTTCTAAATGGCAGATGCAGCAATGGAGTTTAAAGAGCAAGACAATAGTTGTAGTTACTGCTCTAAGTATACTGCCAGTCTTGGCTATTGGTGTTAGTAGTTACTTGTGTAGCCGGTTAACATATCGGGAGATACTGCAAGCAAGACAAACAGAGGAGCTAGTAAAAGCCGAACAGGCTCTAGAAAGGCAAATGTCATCCTTGTTAGTCGGCACTGGAATCACAGCAGTATTAGCAAGTGCGATCGCTACTTTTATCGCCAATCGTGCCATTAATCGAGTTCTCAATGCTAGCGCTGTTGCTGCTACTGTGACAAATAGACTACGACGAGAGGAAAACAGTACTGTTGCCAAAATAGCCACAGTTGATGAACTGGTCGCTTTAGAAACTAATCTCAGGCTGATAGAGCAGCAACTTCCAGAGCTACTATGGAAGCAAGAAAACGAAGCGGAACGCTCTCGGTTATTAATGAATATTAGCCGCCGGATTTGGGGGGTACGCTCACAAGAAGAGGTGTTTAGAACTGCTGTAGAAGAAATTCGACAAGCGTTCAAAATGGACCGTGTAAGCGTGTTCTGCTTTGATAAAAATTGGGATGGTACTTTTGTTGCCGAGGCTGTAACTCCTGGTTGGCCAAAAGTTTTATGGTCTTCAATTAAAGATCCCTGTTTTGCGGGTGGATATGTAGAACAGTATCGTCAGGGTCGCGTACGTGCGATTGACAATATTTACCAAGCTGGTTTGGGAGATTGCCATATCGGGTTGTTAGAAAGATTTGCTGTCAAAGCAAATCTCGTTGCTCCGATTACTAAAGACAATCAACTTTATGGTTTACTAATTGCCCATCAATGTTTTACTCCACGCATTTGGCAGCAGTTTGAAATCGACTTATTTGCTCAGTTGGCTGCTCAAGTTGGATTTGCTCTGAACCATGTTAGGTTGCTAGAGCAGATAGACACAAAAGCGGATCAAGCCGAGGTATTGATCAATCTGATCCGCCGCATTCGAGAGTCTCTCAACGAAGAAAGCATTCTCAAAACCACCGTAGAAGAAACCCGTAAGGTACTAAGGGCGGACAGAGTAATAATTTTTGGTTTTGACGCCAACTGGTACGGAAAAGTAATTGCAGAATCAGTGGTTCCAGGTTTTCCAAAGGCATTGCGAGCCAAAATCAAGGATCCTTGTTTTGCCCAAGGCTATGTAGAACAGTATCAAGCGGGTCGGGTGCAGGCAACAAATAACATCTATGAAGCTGGGTTGACTCCTTGTCACATTCGCCAACTAGAACCATTTAGCGTCCAGGCAAATTTAGTTGCCCCCATTTTGAAGGAGGATAAGTTATTCGGTTTATTAATTGCTCATCAATGTTCAGGGCCACGTGAGTGGCAGCAATCAGAAATTGATTTATTAACCCAGTTAGCCGCACAAGTCGGATTTGCTCTCGATCACGCCCGGCTTGTTGAGCAAATAGAGCAAGCTTACGAAGTTGCAGAAACTGCCGCTTTTGAAAACAGTCAACAAAAAGAAACCATCCTACATCAAGTTTCAGAACTACTGAGAGATAACGAAACAGCACTCCAAACCCTTGCAGTTGATGTTTCCAGCCAAACAGAATTTGTCCAAACCACCTACAATTATATTCAAGCATTGGCTGAAAAGACTCAAGGAATGATTACCACTATCCAACAAGTGGAACTTCACAAACAGCAAGTCAATCAGGAATTACAGGCAGAGCATGAGATTATAGTTCGGTGTGTGGATGGCGGCGTCGTTCTTCAACAAGTAATCATTGAAGCAGCTGAAAAAGTTAAATACTTAGATCAGTGTTCTCAAAACCTCTTGGAAGTTGTGGAGTTAATTAATAATTTTGTCTCTGAAATTATTCTGCAAACGATGAATGCAACGTTGGAGGTAAGCCGAGGGAACAAAGTCTCTCAGGAATTAAATACTATTCTTGGGAAAGTACTCACCTCAGCTCATCAGTTGAAAGCAAGCATCGCATCTATCAAAAAACTTGTGGCAAAAATTCAGGCACAAACCCAGGAAGTAGCAGTGAGTATTGGAGTGGGGACAGAGCAAGCGACTGCTGAAACTCAACTGTTAGAAGCAACTCAGCGAAAACTCAATCAGATTGCTACTGTCAATACTCAAATGAACTTGCTATTAGAAGAAATTGCCCAAGCAGCAATCAACCAAACCCAAACTGTAGCTGCTGCCAGTCGAGCAATTTTAGAAGTGGCAAGCATTACCAATCATACTTCCGAACAATTTATGGCAGTAACTAAATCTTTCAATAAATTGGCGGTAGTTGCCCAAGAATTTCCGGCTAAGGAATTCGATGGCAGTTAATTTGATTGTGTTGCAAAAACTACTCCCTTCTTGCCAAAAGATTACCTATTTCGTATAGCGATTCGTGCAAGAGTTGTCACGCGCCGTGCTGATGATCGGCAAGGATTTCAGCGATCGCGTGTCGGGCCATGTCACAGAACGCAGGGTAGGTGTTTGCATAGTAGGCGACACCACCTACCCAGACAGACAGTGCCCAGCCGCGACCTCGCGCCCAGGTCGCGTCATCGACCGGTAGCGCTGCGCGGAATATGTCACGGGCTTCTCTTGAAAGGAGATTCCACGCAACCATCAAATCGCAGGCGGGATCGCCCACGCCCAGACACCCAAAGTCGATGACGGCGCTGAGCCGACCCTGTTTGACCAGCAGGTTCCCAGGATGGAGGTCTCCGTGAATCCAGACGGGCGGGCCGTGCCACTCTGGTGCTTCGAGGGCGACTGACCACGCTGCGTTCAGCGCATCGGCATCGAACGTGTTGGGCAGGGAGGCGATTCCCTCGCGGGTGAAAGCGTCTCGCGTTACCAGGGGCACGCCGCGATTAAAATTGTGCGATCCGGGAAGCGGTCCATCCGTGGGATCGATCCTCTGCAAGGTGGCGATGAATTGCGCCATATCCGTCGCCGCTTGCTCTGGATCAGTGATGCGATCGATGGTCGCGTTCTCGCCTTCGAGCCACCGATAAACAGACCAATTCCAGGGGTAGCCCTCGCCGGGTGTTCCCTTCGCAAGCGGAACAGGGATGACAAGCGGTAGGAGTGGGGCAAGTCTTGGCAACCATTGGTGTTCTTTGTCCACTTGCTCAGTAGCCCCAGGGACACGGGGTAGTCGCACAACCATGTCTTCACCGAGCCGATAAAGCGCGTTGTCCGTACCAGCGGAGGGAACTGACTTGATACTCAGGTCTGCCCAATGCGGAAACTGCGCGGCGAGTAGCCGGACCACGAGAGATACGTCGGTGTCCACTTCATCTACATGCATTTTTTTATCGGACATGACACACTCTTTCCGTTCATGCGATTATTTTTGTATTATAGTGTAATACAAAGTCACGAAGTTTTAGCTTGAACCGCAAGAAGCCCCACACCATACACTTCGTGTATGGTGTTGGG
>JBHYDF010000194.1:0-16651 GCA_051861145.1 Nostocaceae cyanobacterium | reverse complement strand
ACCATGAACCATGAACCATGAACCATGAACCATGAACCATGAACCATGAACAACCAACAAAAAATACTGATAAATCGGAGACAAACTTGAACGGCGTAGTTCACTGGGAACAACGGGTTGGCAATCAAAGAGACTGGGTTTGGCGGGGTTGGCAAACTCGCTACACATACATTCGCCCTACTCAAAATCACCAAAAATCAGCACCCCTGATTTTGATACACGGGTTTGGGGCTTCGATTGGACATTGGCGACATAATTTAGAGGTGCTGGGCGAACACCACACAGTTTATGCTTTAGATATGCTGGGTTGGGGCGCTTCGGAAAAAGCTCCCGCTAATTACAACGTGCGACTTTGGGTAGAACAGGTTTACGATTTTTGGAAAACATTTATCCGCCAACCAGTAATTTTGGTGGGCAATTCCCTTGGTTCGCTGGTTTCCTTAGCCGCCGCCGCTACCTATCCAGAAATGGTGCAAGGTGTAGTGATGATGAGTTTGCCCGATCCGTCATTGGAACAAGAAGCTATTCCTCCTTTTTTGCGTCCCGTCGTCGCCACCATCAAAAGTATTGTCGCTTCTCCATTATTGCTGAAGCCTGTATTTTATTTTCTTCGCCGACCAAATATATTGCGTCGCTGGGCTGCGATCGCCTATGCTAATCCAGAAGCTATCACCGACGAACTGATAGAAATTTTAGCTGCTCCTCCGCAAGATAGAGGATCTGCCCGTGCTTTTGCTGCTTTGTTCAAAGCTACAACTAATGCCGATTTTGGATTAAGTGTTAAGAAAGTATTGCCATCCTTAACAATTCCAATGTTGTTGATTTGGGGGCAAAAAGACAGATTTGTTCCTCCAGCACTTGCGAGTGAATTTGCTCAGTACAATGAGAATTTGCAACTGCTGGACTTAGAAGATGTGGGGCATTGTCCCCATGATGAAAACCCAGAAATGGTGAACCAAGCGATTTTGGATTGGATTATCTCAATTAGCGATCGCAATTAACAATTACAGCGGTTCCCAATTGAGTAGGGGCACGGCATTGCCGTGCCCCTACCGGCGTACTCTTGACGCGATCAAAGATTTTTAGATCCCCCCCAATCTTCGGGGGGTTAGGGAGGATCTAACCAATTTGAACTTGGCTAGTATCAACAGCAGTTGCACCATTAACTCCTCGCGCAACAGAAACCATCCTTTGCAGAATATCTTGACTGGGAACTTTGCCCTTCAACACTACAGTACTGCCAGTTTGAGCAACCCAGAGGGTATCTACATCATTAAGTTGTTGATCTTCGTCAAATGCCAATGCAACCCGCTTAGCCAAACCACTTTGGTCATATTCCCCATTTAATCCCATACGTTCTGGGGAAATTTGTTGAGTAGCAGCAGGTGTGGCTGTAGGTTGTTGCTGTACTTGCCGTTGTGGAGCGGGATTTACTTGTGCATTTTTAGGTTTTTCTAATCCAAAAAGTCTTTTTAACCAACCCATAAATTTTTTCTCCTAATGAAGCTTGTGTCATCTGCAATATAAGAAGCAGAACACACAAACAACATCTGCCTATCACCTGATATCCAGTTAGACTGGTTACTACTTTGGGTATGATTTTCAATCAGAGAGAGTGGAAAATTGGGGATTGGGCATTGGGCAAGGGGCAATGGGCATTGGGCAAGGCGCATCGGAAAATGACAAGAAAACTAATGCCCAATTCCCAATCCCCAATGCCCAATCCCCAATTCCCGATGCCCAATGCCCCTTGCCCGATGCCCTATTCCTAATCCTCTAACGGCATAACATCATGAAAGCAGGAATAATCAATACTGCGCCTACCATCCCGCGTCTTAGACAAAATATCTACAAAGCGCATATTCCAGAGAATTTCCTCAGTGACAAACGAGTGACGCGCATGAATAGATTGAGACACAGTTTCATCAATTCCTGTCAGGGTAATCACGAGTTCCGTTTCATCCTCAAGCATTTTATCTGGTGTCACGCCATACAGAGGACTGCTTTCATCAATTGGGTGCATTACCGTCCAAGTCAAGGTGAAAAGTGGTGACTGACTGCGAAGTAGTTGCATATCATAAAATCGCCGCATCACGTGTCCTTCGGGGGTAATTTCGCTGCGTACCAATGTCAACCGGATTTGTGCTTCTAAAATCCAGTTTTGGCGTTCGTTTGCTACCCGAAACATCAGCGTTGGTATACCGTTATAAGGAGCAACTACCGCCACACGAGTAAACATCACTCGTGCTTTAGGAAGGGAAAATCGGGCAAACATTAGTCCTGTCCCCACTGCTATCCCCATCAATCCCAACAATGACTCTATGGTTACTAAAAAATTAGCGAAAGCTGTTTTCGGATACATCGCCCCATAACCAATAGATGCCATAGTTTGGACGCTGAAAAAAAAGGCGTCCAGAAAATTACCCGGACGCGCGTTTTCAATTCCATCTCCAGATGCTAAGTACGCTAAGGCAAACAAGGCATTGGCAATCAAATATCCTAAACTAATTAGCAGCAAAAACTTAGGCCAGGAAAGAGTGAGTAGCAAATGGTACAAGTCACTCCAGTGGTGGTTAGATACACCTTTACGCACAATGTTAAAGCCACCATCCCGGTTAATCATTCGCGGTGGTGAAACTTTGCGATGGGTTTTGTTCATTGACGACACAGTTGTGATGGCAAGAACTGACGATAGGCGATTTATACTGAGTACTACAGTATAAATACAGGTATTTGTTTTGGTTATCTTAGTGGTTAGTTAAACCAATAACTATTGTCGGGGCGGGTTTTGCCGATAATAGCTTGATTAAGACTGATAATTAATTTGCGATCGCCCACCTCTACTAGCTACTGACTTTGATAGTATTTACGCCTAGTTACTTAATTATCTAATAAATGCGCCAACTTATATCTTGCACCTCTAACGATAAACCACGAATCGTTTGATAATAAGTAATAAATTTGACATTATTTCCAATTCTGCTTCAGTCCTCTTTTAGAGGAGTTTTGCTATGAGACTGGGACTTATAGTCCCAGGCGGATGTATAAAAATTCTTAAATACTTAGTTATTTTTATAATGTGCTATTTGGCGCTTTGCAAGATGTAAACCAAGGAATTTTTTGTTATAGTTCCCTAGGGCTAAATACAGCAAACCGAAATCATTTATGAACATAGAGAAACCCGCTAACTTATGCGAAACCGGGTTTCTGGAGGCTTAAATTTTCACAACCTATCTGGGATTGCAGTAGGGAAAATGCTGTAGCAAAATCATGCAATTTATGCATTATATAAATTCATTAAATGCAATTAATCAATGAAATATACATCTAGCAAATGCCATTATTGATAGGTTCATAGTTTTGTTGGTTTTTTGAGCATGAAAGGTAGGTAACTACCTTTCTGCTGTATCTACATTATTAGCTGCATTGAAAACAAGGCTTTTATCGTTAATATCGACAAAAGCCACATCGTCGCCCTTTTATGATAAATAGGCTGGGCAATGCCCAACCTGTGTTTCGCTACAGTTTGTCAAACCATATCAAAATTTATCCAATAGTTTTCTTCCGTAAACCACTGCGGCAACAGTGATAATGTCTCCTTCAATGCGATAAACCATTCTATAGCTATATGCCAAATATTCCCTGATATTATCATTTCCAAACTCCGGCACAATGTTACCAGAAAAAGGGTCTTTACTGATCCTTGTAGTTGCCTCAAGTATCTGTTTTACAACCGCCGCTGCATAAGAAGCCGAATCACGAGCTATATATATAGCGATCGCTTCCACATCTTCTAACGCATTGGGGGACCAAACTACTTGATAAGCCATTTGTTCAATCTTTCTTCGGCCTCATTTTGTGTTCTTGTTCCATGGTGTTCCACAACATCTAACCCACGACGGACTTTTTCAATTACATACAAGTGGTATTGGATATCTTCTATGGAACAATTATCGGGTAATTGATTCAAAAGAGATTGTAGCCTTTGTTTTGCACTACTCATAATTTTTTCTAGTTAATTTTTATTGAAGTTTTGTGAGGTGGACAATGTACACCTCACATGGTATATGCCACTAAAAGTTATCGAAATTTACGATCGCTTCCTTCATCTTACCCAAAACTTCATCAACAGGTATAGTCCCCAGCTCCCCATTTGCACGAGTGCGAATACTCAAAGAATTTGTTTCAACTTCTTTTGATCCCACAACTGCCATTACGGGGATTTTTTCTTTTTCAGCATTACGAATTAGTTTACCAAGGCGATCGCCACTAATATCTACTTCAGCACGAATACCATTAGCTCTCATTTTCGCCGCTACTTCCTTAGCAAAATCTAACTGCTGTTCGCTAACTGGCAATAATCTTGCTTGTACTGGCGCTAACCACAAGGGGAAATCTCCCGTGTATTCTTCTATTAAAATACCGATAAGCCTTTCCAAAGAACCAAACGGCGCACGGTGAATCATCACCGGACGTTTTCTAGAACCATCTTCGGCGACGTACTCCAAATCAAACCTTTCTGGTAAGTTGTAATCTACCTGAACAGTTCCTAATTGCCATTCCCTTTCTAGAGCATCTTGGAAGATAAAATCGAGTTTGGGACCATAAAAAGCAGCTTCCCCAATTCCCTCAAAGAAATTCATCCCCAAGTGTTCGACAGCGCGGCGAATTGCATTTTCGGCTTTGTCCCAAACCTCATCGGAACCGATATATTTATCGCTACTGCGATCGCGGAAACTCAGCCTTGCTTTAAAATTCTTCAGTTGCAGTTTGTTGAACACTGACAAAATCAAATCCACAACGTTGATAAATTCGTTGTCTAATTGTTCTGGCGTCACGAACAGGTGTGAATCATCCACCGTAAAACCCCGTACCCGCGTTAAACCGCCTAATTCCCCAGATTGTTCGTAGCGGTAGACAGTGCCAAATTCCGCCAAGCGCATCGGAAGTTCCCGATAAGACCGCAACTCACTTTTATATATTTGGATATGGAAAGGACAATTCATCGGCTTCAGGACGAAGCCTAATTCATTTGCTTCAGCTTCCTCATCCTCAGCCATCATTGGGAACATGTCTTCTTTATATTTCTGCCAGTGTCCAGAAGTCTTAAATAAATCCACTTTGGCTATGTGCGGCGTTACCACTGGCAAATACCCGCGTTTTAGCTGTTCCTGCTTGAGAAAATCTTCTAAAAGACTTCGTAACAAAGTTCCTTTCGGCGTCCACAATGGCAAACCCGGCCCGACTAAATCAGAAAATATAAATAACCCCAATTCTTTACCAAGTTTACGATGGTCGCGTCGCAGTGCTTCTTCTTTTCGCCGCTTGTATTCCGCCAGTTGTTCTGGATTTTCCCAAGCAGTACCGTAAATGCGTTGCAGTTGTGCTTTGCTTTCATCTCCACGCCAGTAAGCACCAGCAACGCTTTCTAATTCTATTGCTTTTGGATTTAACTCCTTAGTATTTTCTAAATGGGGCCCAGCACACAAATCCCACCATGCATCCCCCAAGTGATAGATTGTAATCGGTTCTTCTTTAATATCTTCCAGAATTTCTAACTTATAAGGTTCATTTATTTCCTGAATTCGGCGTTGTGCTTCTTCGCGGCTAACTTCTTCTCGAACTACCGGCAGTTTACGATTAATAATCTTATCCATCTCTTTTTTGATGGCTTTGAGATCCTTATCCGTAAAAGGTTCTGGATTATCAAAATCATAGTAAAAGCCATTTTCAATCCACGGGCCGATTGTGACTTGCGCCTTGGGAAACAGCTTTTGCACAGCCATCGCCATTACATGGGAAGTGGTGTGGCGAATTTTTTTCAAGTTCTCAGATTCGCTAGTACGCGGTAGGTAAACTTTTATTTCAGATTGTTCTGATTGATTAAGATTTTCAGAAAGCGACATTGGCTGCTGATCCATTGGCGATAGTGATTGCTTGCTTGTAATTTTTTTGGACTGAATGAATATATATTAACTACCTCAATGCCATCTGATTACCCACTAGTAGTCTTTTTGCCGAACTTTGAAGGGTAAAGTAATGAACCGCCAAGTCTTGGCGGTTCGTTCCTTTAAATAATAAGTTTATAAAAAATTTATAAAAATCCTCAGCCTTTCAGCATAAATACCTTCTGCTGAGGAGGATTTTATATTGTATCTTCCTTCCTTCCTGCTGAATGGTGAATTCTATATTCTTATCTTTTTTACTAGTATTTCTATATTCTTCTATCGGCTCAATCAATCTCTATCCATATACTACGCCCCTAGATATGTACAAACGATCCCCGAAATATATATAATACTAATATGTAATATAGGCTACAGATTTTTTTTAATTTATGACTTAAGTAAGAAAAAGTAAATGTTAAGAATCGTAAATAGCGTTAATATTAGTAAGAAAGTTGGAAATATGCTGATCAAATATGCGAAACTCGAATTTACCAGAACCTGAGTTGCTGAAGACAGTTTTGCAACCACTGCTGGAAGATTTTCAGTATTGGTTTGCGCGATCGCGTAACTTGCTAGAAACTGAGCAGTTATCGTTTTTGAGTAACCAGGAGCAATCTGCCCTGCTAGAGCGAGTTAAGCAAGCCCAGGAAGAAGTAAACACCGCAAAAATGATGTTTACTGCGACGGAAGGACAAGTTGGAATTGATATGGCAACCTTAATGCCTTGGCACCAATTGCTATCAGAATGTTGGAAAGTGGCGATGCGATTCCGTACTGGACATAGTGCTGCACAACAGCAAGATGACATATAAGCTGTTGAATAAAAAGTTTAAATTCCTTGACAAAATTTTTTACTAAACAACGAATGTATCCTATGATACTTTAAACAGATATCGGTTGCAGAATTGCCGTACATAACTATAGGCGTACGCAGAAAGCTTTCAGTCGGTACTCGCCCAGTCGTCAATCAAGGCTAGGCGAAAAAATCGTCGCAATAAAAACTTTTAATATTTGCTGCCCCTGGAGGAAAACCCGATGTTACATCTGCTTTACATTTTTGCTTTTACAATCCTTGCTTGTATAGCCGTTGCCAATTTAATCCGCAACTTGATCATGTTCAGTTTTGACAGGGAACGTAGTTATCCAGCGAAGTACTCACCAGCAAATCAAGGTAACTACCCCTATTCGACATCTAAAAAACCGTTTACACCGCATCCGGAATTGTTGGATAACTCAGGCAATATAATCAAAGAACCTTTGTTAGTAATGCGCTCAATAAATGTAGATGACGCCCGACAACAGTTGGACGCCCTCTATGAATCTTCTCCTGGAAATAGAAGCGAAAGCCAACAGGAGGAAGGGTAAACAAAAAATTTTGGATTTGAGATTTTGGATTTTGGATTGAATCTAAAATCTCAAATCCAAAATCCAAAATCGATTTACGCTTCGATAACTACCCGGAGATTACCGCGTTTCTTGGCAACACGACAAGCAGTAGAAATTTTGGATTTGAGATTTTGGATTTTGGATTGAATCTAAAATCTCAAATCCAAAATCCAAAATCGATTTACGCTTCGATAACTACCCGGAGATTACCGCGTTTCTTGGCAACACGACAAGCAGTAGAAATTTTGGATTTGAGATTTTGGATTTTGGATTGAATCTAAAATCTCAAATCCAAAATCCAAAATCGATTTACGCTTCGATAACTACCCGGAGATTACCGCGTTTCTTTGCAACACGACAAGCAGTAGAAATTTTAGATTTGAGATTTTGGATTTTGGATTGAATCTAAAATCTCAAATCCAAAATCCAAAATCGATTTACGCTTCGATAACTACCCGGAGATTACCGCGTTTCTTTGCAACACGACAAGCAGTAGTACTACCGGAACGCTCGAATTCTAAATCAAGAATGGTGGGACCGACTCGCAAATTATGCAATGATAGGCGATTAATCGACTCTGGTAAAGCGGGGTCGATGATTCGCAAACAGTTGTTAGGAGCGTCTGGAACTAGGTTCACCATCATTTGCAACAGTTGGAAGACACTACCAGTAGCCCAAGCTTGAGGTGTACAAGCAACTGGATACTGTACGGGAGAATTTTCACCGTTGCGCTCGAAGCCGCAGAACAATTCTGGAGGACGATGATATGGCTGCTGCATAGTCATGTCGAATATACCTTCAAAAAGTTCCAAGGCTTGATCGATTAAACCGAGCGATCGCATTCCCATTGCAGTCAAAGAATTATCGTGCGGCCATACCGAACCGATGTGATAACCCATCGGATTGTAAGCTGGTGACAGGCTGCTGAGGGTGCGAATACCCCAACCGTTAAACATATCTGGTGCCCGCAGCCTTTCTGCAACGTTGTATGCTTTTTCTGGTGTGAAAATGCCGAGATGCAAACAATGACCAGGGTTTGAGGTAATACTATCTACTTGCTTGCCATCTCCATCCAAAGCTAAAGCGCAGAAATCTTGGTCTTCCATCCAAAAATCTCTGTTGAACCGTAGTTTCAGATTTCTTGCATCTTCTTGCCAAGTGTCTGACAAGTCAAGCCGCTTTTTCATCCTAGCAATTTCTGCTAGACGCATTTTTGCCGCGTAGACATAACCTTGGACTTCACAAAGCGCAATTGGTCCGTTGGCTAGTTCTCCCTTGCGGTTGACGATACAATCACCAGAATCTTTCCAACCTTGGTTAGCAATACCGCCTCTGGATTTGCGGAAGTAGGTGAGGTAGCCGGTTTCTTTCATATTGCGATCAATCCACTCCATCGCCGCAATTGCATTCGGCCAGAGTAGTTCGAGGGTTTCCCCATCGTGAGTCCAAGCATAGTATTCGGCATATAGCATCAACCATAAAGGCGTGGCGTCAACTGTACCGTAGTAAGGAGTGTGAGGAACTTCCTGACAACGAGCCAATTCACCTAAACGCAATTCGTGGGGAAACTTACCCGGTTCCTCTTCGCGCCACTCATCCTCGACTTTACCTTGATATTTCGCCAGGAGAATTAAAGTTTCCTTAGCAATTTGGGGATTTAACATCAAGGTTTGGGAAGCTGTAATGATAGAGTCCCGACCGAACAGCGCCGAAAACCAAGGTACTCCCGCAGAAACAGTCTTGTATTTACCAAAAGACTGCCTTAATAAATACATATCTTGTTCGGCACGCTCGATAATACGATTAAAGTAACTCTTATCGGCGCGAATACTGGTAATTTGTTGTACCCAATGTTGTTCTTCCATCGTCTCAGCGGCTTTCGCCTGACCCAAGGTGACAGGAGCGCTTACAGTAGAACTGGGCTTGTTGTTTGTCAACATATTGACGCGGTAGCCCAGCTTTTGCGTTTCATGGGAAGCTAATTCTAATTGCCAAACCGCTGTGTAGCCCTTGAAATAGTCTGGTAGGCGATGCTGGAATTGGATGCGAGATTCCATGATCAAGCCATCCTTACCTTGATAAGCCATGGTTAAGGCTTTTTCCCCAGATCCAAATGAGTGAGACTGTGGGGGCGAAGAACCATCAACTGAAGCCTCTAATCCTTCTTCTACAAATGTCGGCTCTATTTGGCGTAAAAGCTTGCCCCGTTTATCTCTATAAAAGCCCCGAACTTCAAATAAATCAGCAAAATCTGCATCATAGCTGATACTGAGTTCAAAGCTGATGGTACTTGTGCTATAATTTGAAATCTCAAGCTCTTCAAATAGTGCGCCGTTTAGCACTAATTCCCGGCGAATTCCTACTGTATCTGGTTGGAGGCGATCGTCTATTTTTGGATTAGTACACAACACTGAAAGCGAGAATCCTCTGTCAGCTGTACTGCTCAGCAACACAGGCGATCGCCCATCAATTTGTATCTCCAACCGACTTAAGAATCGGGTATCTGAGCAAAACAGCCCCAAACTAGGATTGGCATCACCAATCGAACACCCAGATACATTTCCTAAATTATCTGTAACCAAAAATAAATCATCATCTTTAACAGTAAGCGTCGGCTGCGGTCTTTCGCTTATGACGCAAGGCCATTCTGGAATAGGTACTTGTTCTGCGGGGACATAAGTTTTTCCATCCAGGGAAATTTTGTCCGGGGTCATCAGTGTATCCGGTGTCATCAGTGAATATTCCGTGTACAGTTTACATTTTTTTTGGACTAGTCTAGATTCAACAGAACAAGACGCTGTTGAGATTTTTTTGAGCCTTGTGAGAAAAAATAATAATCACATTTGGCTATCAGGGGAAATTAGATGAACGGCACATCATCAAATCTTTGATAATTGTATAGTTAATTAAAGTTTTGTGAAGTTGACGCTCAGGAAAAAATAGAGGATTTTCACCTCGTTTGTGGATTTCATGAACTTTATGTGTGGAAGATGTTAAGGTACAGAAACCGCTCAGCCGAGAACCAAAAATTAGGGATTTTGAGTGGTGTGGAGAACAGAGAAAATCATTTAGATGAATAGCTATTTATATTTATCTATTCAACTTTTCGTAAAAATAATAGAAACTTATATACTAAAACTGTGTATTTTATTTTATCCGTGTTGGATTATACACGATTTTAGCTAATTACAATTTATTGTTTGTGTGAATTTATTAGCTAATTCTGTCAAGAATTAAGTGTTTTTCATTATATAACATAATACAACTCTCCTCTGAAACTTCTCTGTTGTTAAATCACCATCACTTTGTGATTGCTTTCAAAAGCAAGTAAGTAGCTGAGAATAAACAAACCTATGTAAATAAAAGTAAACTTTCTGTATCCGGCTCGTAGTAGCGCTTTAGCGAAGACAGCGCTACTACAAACGTGTTTAACTGAAATTTCGTACCATTTTCAATTAGCACGTTGGTTTGCCCTGAATTAAAATTCAGGCTGTGTAGAGACGCGAAATTTCGCGTCTCTACATTGGTAAAAAACCGACTCGGTAGAGATATTAGCCCATTTTCATGGGTTTGTCCCAGACGTGCCATGGCATGTCTGTAAATAGCCAGGAATTGATTTCCAGGCTTTTTGCTTTACTTAAGCCTACTGACTTAATTAGCAAGCATTGACTATGAAAGCAAAAGAAAAGTTCCAAAAGCAGAAGAAAAAGCCAGAAATTATCCCAAGTTGAAAAATTATTGCTTGTGATTAAATTGGGAAACTGCCTATTTACAAGGCTTTGGCAATCACGCCCAAAGTTAAGTAGGGGCACAGCATTGCTGTGCCCCTACGATAGATGTGGTTCCAATACTGCTCGCTTAAGGATTTTTCGCTTCGATTTTAGGAATGTAGAGACGCGACGCCAGGTGCTACAACGGGGGGAACCCCCCTCCGGGTTCACCAGTTGCCAGGGCGCGGGAAACCCGCCTACAGCACTGGTTCACCGCAACGCACTGGCTCAAATTTCGCGTCTCTACAAAGATTTTGGGTTGGTCGATTTTCTTAACCGAGCAGTATTGGATGTGGTTCAAATACGTGAAAACTGCTGTAAAGCCTCTGGACTTGTAGGAGACAGGTTTTCAACATCCTGTGAAAAGTAGGGAACATTGCTGTGCCCCTACGATAGATGTGGTTCAAATACGTGAAAACTGCTGTAAAGCCTCTGGACTTGTAGGAGACAGGTTTTCAACATCCCGTGAAAAGTCAGGTTAAGTGGGGCTGGAAAATTAAGAATTGTTACAATAGGGGCACAGCAATGCTGTGCCCCTACTAACTTCTAAGAATTTAACCGATTAACATTTCGTATGCTCTTTCATACTGATCGGTCATAGTCTCAACGCTAAAACGGCTAACAACGTACTCCCTACAAGTCTGACGGTCTAGTTTGAAGGCGTCTGGAATGGCTTCAATCATTTCTTGCAGTGAATAGCAAACAAAACCCGTTTTACCGTGAGCTATTACTTCTGGTACTGAACCCAACGCCATACCAATTACAGGTGTACCAGTTGCCATTGACTCAATCATCACCAAACCAAAAGGTTCTCGCCAGTTGATCGGGAATAAAGTTACAGTTGCACCACCCAGCAACTTCACTTTGTCTTCGTGGGCAATTTCACCTAAATACTGAATCTGTTCACCATCGATGAGCGGCTCGACTTGCTCCTGAAAAAATTTCCGGTCAACAATATCTACTTTACCAGCCATTTTCAAGGGCAAGCCAGTAGCAAGAGCTATTTTTATCGCTTCTGTTGGTCCTTTTTCTGGAGAAATCCTTCCCACAAAGGCAAGGTAAGCAGGTTGTGCAGGTTCTAAGCGAAAAGGATAAACAGCAGTATCCATACCATTGTAGACAGTATGGATGTAGTTTAAATGCAAGTACGGTTCTCGTTGTGCTTGGCTAATGCTAATGATGGGTTGATTAGCAAAGCGACGGAATATTTTCTCATGTTCGGGCGTGAAAGCTCCATGCATTGTATGCACGGTGGGTGTTGTTTTGACAAAGCTGGCATAGCCAAGGGCAGAAAAGCCTATATGAGAGTGAATAATATCGAAATTATTCGCTCGTTGATAAACATCAGCAAGGAGCATTTGCTCGTAAATAGCTGGCTCCTTAATATTAGGGTCGAGTCGCAAAGCTCGGTCATGAACTGAATGGAGTTTGGCTTTAGTTATCGAGTCACCAGAAGCAAATAAAGTCACTTCATGACCACGCCGAACTAATTCATCTGTAAGTAGTTTGACAATTAGTTCGGTACCGCCGTAACGAAAAGGAGGAACTCGCTCCCATAAAGGAGATATTTGCGCAATTCTCATGTTTCACCAAAGCAGGTAAATGTCAGCATATTTGACTTAAGAAACGAGTAATTTGAACGCTGAAAACCAAATAATATTTTCAACGTTTAGACAAATATGCTATGCATAATGTTGACTGTTGCCAGCCCTGATGGTGGAACTAATACCATTTTGGATTTTAGATTTTGAGGACAGTGCTGCGGGAGGGTTTCCCTCCGCAGGCAACTGTCCGGGATTTTGGATTGTAAAAACCTTGCTAGCTGGGTGTTTTTACAACCTATCTGTCGCAATTATTTTGCCAAATGGTATTAAGTAAACTACTAATTGAGTTTTTAAAAGATTTGTATTTTGTTGTTTTTTGCCCATCAAGGCTTTTATTAACAAAGTTTCAGCCGATTCACTCCATATTTATTGCAGATTTGACTGCTCTGAGGAAAAGGCGTAATTTTAAGTTTTATCACATGGCTTTAAAAACTTTAACAGCTATTGACAATAAATTTATATTACATGAATTATCTATATTTAGCAATATCTTGAATAAGTCAAGGTAATAACCAGGGTATTTTCTAGTTGCAGAGAACTTGAAAAGTCAAATGGTAAAACCTGATACACTTTTCCCAATAACTAATAGAAGATGTTGTTGGGGAATTGTTTTAGCAGCAATACTAATTTATTTTGCGATCGCGTCTAAAATAGCAAGCAAGACAAAGCTGTAAACGCAATTTATCCAATTATATATATATGCACTTTTATAAATACTCAAAAACGCTAATTCTTGATTATTTATCTACGTTTCGCTTCTACCAAAAGAGATAAATTAGCTTGTAAATACTATCTCAAGACTTACGGGCATTTACTCAAATAGTGTTTTGTTTGTGCAGATGAAATTATGTTGAAATTTTTGTTATTAAGGTGAATATAAACACGCATTCAATATAGTTTATATTCAGTATAGAAATATACTAACGAGTGATAAAATCACAAATACTTTATTAAATTACTAGGGTTTGGATTCGCATATTTTAAAACTCTAATCAATTTTTGAACCACAGATGTGGTAACTTGCTAAAACTTGCAAGCACAGCTTGGCGTGTAGAGAGCGTCACCATTCTTTACATATTGCAACCGTCTAGCTTAGCTTGAAAGTCCGTTGTAATTTGTACAATGCAGCTGTGACTTGGATCTGAATCCAGATTGGGCTTCTTTAAGGACGTTCATGAGCATTTTTATTTCCGTGGTGAGCGATCTGCTACAGGCCTTACCCCACCTGCGGCCCCAGTTATATTTCAAAGCTTCGCTAACGGCGCTGTCCCATGCGATGGAGGACCAGGTTTTGGCTGCGACTCTAGATCAGCCTCTGGTCATTGCTAGCTTTCAACGAGAGCGATTCTATCGTCAGGAAGCTCATCGCTATCAGCGGTTAGCGCAGCGAAGTAATCAAATATACGTGTTATCCGCTCCAGAAACGGATTTTACTAACAGCTCGGAATACTACGAAAAGGTAGCTTTTGAGCCAGATGATGCCTTAAGTCAAGAGTGGCATTTAGTAGTAATTGCCCAAAACTATGCTACATGCTTAGTTTGTCGGGAAAGTCTTGGCTCCCTAGCTAAAAATAGGCGACTACGGGAGTTAAGTCCCAGTCTGGATACGGACGCGGCGCGTAGATTTGAGGGAATATGGACGGCAGAACGGGGAGTAAGCCTCAAAGCAGCGGACTTGCTATTAGACAGGATTTTGGTTTATAGACCAGAGTTAGCAGGTAAAATTGAGCAGGCACGGCAGCGCTTTGGCATTGGCGATCGCATTCTCGATTCCGACGTTAGACAACTACCGAGCGAATATGCTTGCGACATTGACACAGACCCCTTTGTACAGCGCTTGGTGACTTACCTACAAGCAAGCCAGTATAAATTGCATAAAGCATATCGTTCAATTTCCGCACAAGCACGTAAAGAACGCTTGGTGAATTCGATTAGTACCGCAATTAGGCGATCGCTTAATCCCCAAGAAGTTCTCAATGTGGCGGCGCAAGAATTGGGACAACATTTAGGGGCTTGTCGCTGTCTAATTTACCGCGCTCAAGCTACAGATACCGAAGCCGTAATTGAACACGAGTTTTTGGCTACTAACGTATTACCCCTTTCGGGACAAGCCTGGCCGTTAGAAAACAATCCTCTGTTTCAAGAAGTAGTACAAAAAGGTGAAGGCGTTTGTGTTGCTGATACTGTCAACGACTCGCGGGTGAGTGGTTCCAAAGCGCTTTGGCATATTGTCGAAAGATATGCAATTCGTTCGTGGCTGATGGAACCAGTGGTTTTTCAGGGGCGATTGTTGGGGATTGTAGAATTGCACTATTGCAGCGAAACCCCCCACGATTGGCAAGCTGGAGAAATGGACTTAGTGAAGGCGATCGCTACCCAAATTGGCTCGGCTTTGATTCAAGCTGAAGCCTATGCTAACCTAGAAGACCTCAACCAGCAGTTAGAAGCACTTGACCGTACCCGCAGCAACCTAATCGCCATCACCGGACACGAACTTCGCACACCCCTATCAACCATTCAAGTGTGTTTGGAAAGCCTAGCTAGTGAACCCGATATGCCCTTAGAATTGCGTCAGGTGATGTTAAATACAGCCCTTGACGACTCAGAAAGGATGCGAAAGCTCATCCAAGATTTCTTGACGTTATCCAACCTCGAAAGCGGGCGAGTAGAATGGCATCCAGAATCTCTTACCTTGCAGGAGTGTGTAGATTTAGCACTCAGTCGCATTCGCGCCCGCCTTAGCGATGGAAATTTGCCTCAAATCACAACAAAAATTGCCCGCAACCTGCCTTTAATCAGAGCGGATGGTGATTGGCTGGTGGAAGTATTAGCAAAACTGATTGACAACGCTTGTAAATTTACACCACCACAAGGACAGATTACCATTAAGGCTACTCGCAACGACAAGAAAATGGTAGAAGTAACCGTAGCAGATACGGGGCGGGGTATAGAACCGAATCGTCTAGAAATAGTTTTTGATAAGTTTTATCAAGAAGAGGGAGCCTTGCGACGAACCACTGGTGGTACAGGTTTAGGCTTAGCAATTTGTCGTCAAATTGTCAATGGTTGGGGAGGTGAAATTTGGGCGGAATCAAACGGCAAAAATCAAGGTAGTGAGTTTCATTTCACCATACCCATTGTTGAAGGAAGTCAGGAGCAAAAGCTTTCAAGGGTGAAGAGTAAGTAGTCATTTGTCCTTTGTCATTTGTCCTTTGTCCTTTGTCATTTGTCCTTTGTCAAAAGTCTTTACCAATGACCAATGACCAATGACCAATGACCAATGACCAATGACCAATGACCAATGACTAATGACCAACAACTGTTACAGTTCCTTACATAATCGCAATATGTCCCCAGTTACGGTGTTACGATGCCGTAAAAACGTTGAGAGAAAACTTTATGGCAGAAACTCTTTCTGGACAAACTCCGGTATTTGGCGGCAGCACAGGCGGCTTGCTCAGAAAGGCTGAGATAGAAGAAAAATATGCTATCACTTGGACTAGCCCGAAAGAGCAAGTTTTTGAAATGCCCACTGGTGGATCTGCTATTATGCGCTCAGGACAAAATTTGCTGTACCTGGCTCGTAAAGAGCAATGCATCGCTTTGGGCGCTCAATTCCGGAAATCCAAAATCACGGACTACAAAATTTACCGGATTTTCCCCAACGGTGAAATCGCTTACATTCACCCTGCTGATGGTGTCTTCCCAGAGAAGGTAAACCAAGGTCGCGAGAAAGTCCGTTATGTAGACCGTAGAATCGGTGCAAATCCCAGCCCTGCTAAACTCAAGTTCAGCGGTACGGCTACCTATGACGCTCCCAATCCATAATTAATTTTAATTAAGGACTAGGGATTGTAAATTTTAGATTGGGGATTTTGGATTTTGGATTGGTTAGGAGTTAGGAGTTAGGAGTTAGGAGTTAGGAGTTAGGAGTTAGGAGTTA
>JBHYDF010000193.1:0-16799 GCA_051861145.1 Nostocaceae cyanobacterium | reverse complement strand
TTTCGTTGAAAGAGTTCAATATTTCTTGAGGTGACATTGTTTATAAAGATGGCTTAATTTCAGTAACGGTGGACAAGGGAAGAGGAGGGGGGATTTTGAAGTGTGAGGTACACTCAATACAGTTTTTTAAGTTTGAGCCTGAGTGCCAAAAGCTTGCATTTATGATTCATATTGAGGTGGACAAAGCAAGCCCACCTCAATAAATCACGCAACGACTAACACCATACTTTTACCCGGAGCGGCTCATACTCAAAGAGTTGCTCCCATTCTTCAACACTCAATTCGTTAAAAGGACGATCTAACAACTCTTCACAACTGCGAGCATCGGCACACTTTGAAGCGGACACCATCGATAACAACCACACCCCATCAAAAGCTCTATCACACGGTACTTTTATCTGATGCTCCGATGAAGCTTGTGCAACCCACCATTTACCGTTGGTGCAGCCGACCCAACCAAGTTTTACCGAGTTGTGGTAAATTCCATCTTCTCTGACAGATAGCCCGAACTTCTCGCATTCGGTGGCTATCTGTACCATTACCTCATCTCCTGTGGTAGCTATCCCTGATGGTTCTTGCACGGGTAATTCACCCCGCGTGTAATGCCATGTGATGTAACTGTGACACTTCGCCCAAGTATTTGCACGGTGTATCTCAACCGAGTTCACTATCACTACCCAACGTTGGGTTTGGAAGTCGTCATGGTCATAGGTGATTTTAGCTACCAGTTTGTCATCAGCATACATTTCATGCTCATAGAAGTTGATTTCGACAACTTTTAGTTCTAGGAGTGCATTAGCTTCTGCTTGTGCTTCAATGTGTTTTTCCAGTTCGGCTTGTGCTAACGCAAGATCATCAACGAAGGGAGCAAAAAGTGGTTGCTGTGTATGCGTTTTGTAAGTCATAATGGAATCTCCATTCAGTTGGATAAAAGGCGATCGCACAGTTTTTCAGGCTAGGGCGATCGCCTTTTGCTTTTGTTAAATACAAGTCTAACTTGTATTTAATCGCTTCGTCAACAAGTTTAACTTTTATTTATTCAATCTAGATTTAGATATATACAAGTCTTACATTGATATTGTGATGCTATACTAACAGAAGTAAAGTTAAAGGGTAGAGTTCTATGCCTCAAACTTTGATTAGATGGAGATTACGAGAGGTTATGGCAAGGTACAACATTAAATCGGTTAACCTTGCAAAAGAGTTAGATATAAGTCCTAATGCTGTTTCAAGCCTCCGAAAAGCAAAAACAATGCCGCGACTGGACGGAAATGCACTTAATAATCTTTGTAATGCTTTAAACAAGCTTGCCGAGGATTTAGACGAAGAAATTAGTCCAATCACTCTAATTACTTATGTTCGTGACCCCGAACCTGAGCGACCACATTTGCAACCAGGGGTTGGGTTGCTAGAGGAGGAAATAAATGGAAGCAAGCAAACGCGCAGTTCTCACAACTGTGACAAAACAAGCGCTCAGGTACTCTCGATTGTGCCATTCTTTGAAGTATCATGAGCGCATGTAGCTCCCGACCGGCGTTAAACCCTGTAGTCAGCATAACGTTACGCCAGCTAAAACTTTTCTTCTGGGGGTTGACAAGTCCAAATCAATATGTCGCTATAGGCATAGTAGGCCAAGGAGACAAAGAAATGGCAACTCAAAAAAAGACCTAAATTTTAGCATCAGCCGTCACAAGCCCCATACTGTACTTTGAAAAAGGAGCGTGTGGCATGAATGACGGCTTATGCTTGAGTAGAGAACGCAAGCAGACAGCCAAACTGGTATCGGCGTTAAAAACAACACAGGAGTAAGTAGATCATATTTTGTCTCACCAAATGGTTAAGCAAGAAATAACCCGACTGTTAAACAATCCATTCAACTTTTAAAAACAGAATTATTGATTTTATTCACTCTTACTAAAGTGCGAAAATAATGGCTGTTATTGACACCAATCGTTCTTACACCTGAGCGCAATTATTCAGAACTTAGAATTGATCCGATTGATTTAGCTGAATATTTTAGCTACAGCATTAGGCGAACAACATTACAATTACCCCAATATCAAGGCACTATCAATCGTCTAGAAACACTTACCGCAGACATTAACGATATTCTGCCGCGCCTGGTGACGATGAACGAACAGGCAAAACGAGAAATGCTTATTGCGCCCATAGTTAGGACAGTTGTTCAAATTGCTGATGCTCTTGTACGCGTTGAATATCCTGTTAATGTTTCCAATCAACTACAAGGGAACCTTGACTATTTACTCAGCATTGATAATCAAAGGTCAGCTTTTAGTCATTGAAGCTAAACGAGATGACCTAGATTACGGCTTTACTCAGTTGATTGCAGAATTGATTGCTCTCGATCTATGGGAGCGATCGCTATCCGCGTTGAACAACAACCCGAATTAGTTGGAGCAATCACTACAGGACAGATTTGGCAGTTTGCAGTCCTTGATCGAGAAGCCAAACATATTGACCAAGGATTAGATTCATACGTTTTGCCAAGAGATATTGAAACTCTGCTTAGAATATTAGTCCAATCTCTGACTAAAAAACAGCAGATTTAATTTGGTAGTACCATCCCATTCAATTATGGTTAAGCTAGGTTTTGCTTGCGTCACAACAGGCAGTGAAAAAAGGCGACTTGAAGATGAAGATATTAATTACAGGAAGTGCGGGGGGACGCACTATTCTACACATCGAGTAATGCCTTCTCCACCGCGTTGCCCAGAATCACCGATGAGCAGCAACAGATCCAGGACAGAATCGAGAGCAAGAGCGCGATCGACCTTTAGGTAGGGGCGTTCACTGCTTAATAACTCTCCATTTTGTACCTGTAAACGACGTGTTTGGATACGAGACTAAGTTAACTTTTCCTTTTGGTGTTTCACCATTTAACCATGTTGAACCAGCAATGTGACCCTGATTTTCCAACGCTATAACTCCATCACTAATTATATGGATTCTCCATTTTGTGCCTGTATGCGGATGTTGTGTGTTAGGAGCTAAATTAACAGTTTCGGTATATGTTAGACCATTTAACCATGTTGAACCAGGAATTTTACCCTGATTTTCTAACGCTATAACTCCATCATTAATTACATGGATTCTCCATTTTGTACCTGTAGACTGCCCGTCTATGAAAGCAGTTAATGCAACAGGTCTATTTCCTGCTCTGCCATCTAAAAATTTTGAACCAGAAAGGTGTCCCAGACATTCCAATGAAATAACATTACCATTTTGTAGAAGTGAAGAAGTTCTGGCAATACCAGCACGAATCAAACTTGATGTTACTCCTTCTGCTAAAAGATCCACATGGGACTTTAGTTCATAAAGTTCAGCATCTCGCCCAAGGACTTCTCGATAAATACTGTTAATCTTATTCTTAGCTTCTTTGCTGCTAGCGTTTTGACGGCGGATTTCACTCAGTGTCATACCTTTTGCTAAGTCATTGGTGCGCCTAGCTATGGCCGCAGGTTCAACATCTCGACCGAGAACTTCTCGATAAATAAGATTAATCTGACCCTTAGCTTCTTTGCTGCTAGCGGTTTGACGGCGGATTTCACTCAGTGTCATACCTTTTGCTAAGTCATTGACGCGCCCAGCTATGGCCGCAGGTTCAGCATCTCGACCGAGAACTTCTCGATAAATAAGATTAATCTGACCCTTAGCTTCTTCGCTGCTAGCGGTTTGACGGCGGATTTCACTCAGTATCATACCTTTTGCTAAGTCATTGGTGCGCCCAGCTATGGCCGCAGGTTCAGCATCTCGACCGAGAATTTCTCGATAAATACGATTAATCTTAGCCTTAGCTTCTTCGTTGCTAGCGGTTTGAGGGCGATTCTCTTCAAGTGTTCCATTTGCTAAGTTATGGACTACTCTTGGAGTAAGCATATAGTACTCACCTATCTTAGTAAGTTTCCAGTGCAGGTTGTAGTTATTACGCTCAACATTACTGTTTAAGTAAGGAGTATTTCTTCCCCCATTGGCATCGAGTGCTTTAGTTGATACTCCAAAACCTCCTATATTTCTGTTAACAATCATGTAGTAGTTACCTACCTTGGTAAGCGTCCATCGCTGATTGCCATTGCGCGGGTTGGGTTTTTCGTACATATATAGAGCTCCCATCTGTCGCAGTTTTTGACGGACATCCATAACCCAACCATAGTTGGCATCAAGAGCCTCTACAATTCCTGTATCCTTGACCTCGTTGAGAATCATGACTTCATTATCGCCAACCTCTTCCAACTTCCACAGATGATTAGGATTATTGGGATCGGGATTAGGATGGAAGTAAACTTCTCTTCCAGAATTTGCATCGAGGGCTACTCCTAGAGTCTCATAGTTTGTTTCTGGCTCAGCCCTAAAAAGAATTAAAATAGGCAGTAGGAAAACGATTGCTTGTTGAAGCGGGAGCAACCAACGTTGGCGGATGGATCTAGGGTGCAACCCTTGCCAAGTCAGCGGCTCTTTAGTAGGATTCTGGCAAATCACTGGTAGCCAACTAGCACAGGGAAATTGCTTTTCCAAACCTTGTAATCGTTCCCGTGCTTCCCGTACCGCTAGATACAAAGACTTGCCAGAGGCAAAGACTTTTAGAAAATGCCGCAAAAATTCCTGTGCTACTTTATCAGGCACAGGCTTTCGCATAACGATGATTTGTGGAATATTCAGATCAGCTAGTTCTTGCGCTAAACCCAAACCATCACAGGAATTGAAAATTGCCAGTTGTAAACCTCTAAAAATTGCTTTTCTCAAAGCATTCCTTAAATCTCTAAGCGATAAGCTATCGTCTTGATTTATATAAATTTGACCTGTACTACCGTCTGCTTGACTAGCGCTGTGCCCAGCAAAGAAAAGAATGTCCCATTGTTGTTCCCAAAGCGAATCATTTAAAGGCTTAAGTTCAGGCTGTGTGAGAAACTTTATTTCTGCATCTGGTAATTCCTTTTGTAGGATAGCTTTATCTTGCTCTACATTAATGCCTGTACTATCGCCCAGAATTGCTAAGATTTTGACTTTATTAGTAGGATTTGGGGGTGGTGGCGGTCGGTACTGTGGCGCACTCAAAGCAATTTCCGCCTTTGTGTAGTGTTCAGAAAATAAATCCCACAAATGCCAAGGCAGTTGCCGTAGTCGTATGTCTTCAGTTTGAATGATGAACTGAATTTCATCAGTTTCGCTTAAAGAACGCTGCAATTGATCGCGAATTTTTTGCCACTCCCTAGAATCTGAATTGAGCCATTCATTTAAGCACTCTGCTAACTGCGAACCTAATGAAGCTATCTCACGGCAGGAAAAGTTAGTTACTTGACCTGGGTTTGGTTTGATGCGATAGGTAGACTGCCACTGGTCATAAGCTGATTGCCAATTGTTGAATACTCGTAAAATATTAAGTGCAGGAGGCAATCTACCTAGGGCTTCAGTCTCATGAAGAGTGCTACCCTCCCTGATGCGTAGGATGACTGGAAACCCCTGCTCAAAGCTGCCCTCAATCAGCGTGAGGATGACTCGTTTCCTCATTGCTGCCTCCCCAGTTAGCACTGATGCAATCAAATCACAAAATTTTCGGTGATGTTAATATCTCCTAATGTTAATTTAACGCTAAAGTGTTCTCCCAGTTCACCGCTAAACTCCAGCTGTATCCAGTTATCGTCACTTCTCGCACTCGCCTCTAGTTCCGGGGAAGTAGCGCCAGATGCATCAAATGCAGTTAATTGCAGACCTGGTGGTAGATAAGTTTGACTGTCAGTAGGACAAACCCGCACGCGAATGTTTACTTCTTTATCCGATGAGGGTGCGATTGCCACAATTAGAACTACTTGCTGATCTGCCAGTCGCAGTCCCATGTCGATTAGTTTACCTGCGCTCACACTACCGCCTGAATGAGGAGCTTCAACTTTGCGAAACTGCTCAATACTTCTAGCAAAAGCAAGATTGAGGGTTTCTGTCAAGAATAGTGTTTCTAGAGTCTGCCAACCCGCTTCAAAGATATTCTGTAGCCAGCGGCTTAAGTTCACCTGCTCTTTGCTGGGTGCAATTGCCGAAATCATACATCGTCGGTTGTATAGCGCTTGCCTCCATTCATCCGACGCCAACAGCGATCCCCACACTGCAAAAGGAACCTCTAGCCGGGGAGAATAGGGGGTCTTCTGACTCAGTTGCTGAAGCAATTTTTCTGCTTGTGCTGGTGACAAAGTAGGCAGGGGTTTAATTGCTGCTCTACGATCGCTACCTAGTTCCCGTGCCACCCACATCACATTCAAGTCTTCAATCAACTCTTCCCGCTTCAGCGAATAAGTGCGGCGTCGGCTGTTATATTGTCCGGACTGCTTCAACTTCTTATGGGTAGCGTATCCCCAAATGCGCAACCAACAGTCATCAGGATTCACTTGTACCGCTAGGTAATAATCTGCCGCCCAACTCTTAATATCTACCCATTCAGCTTGCACTTCATACTCATTGGTGTCCATCCCCTCGTTCGGTATCAGTACAATTCGGGTTTTTCCTAGCTGAATCGCTGTGCCATTCACCACCTCCCAGATACTGGATAAATCATCTCGGCTTGGCCACACCTCTGGCTGCTCCTCTACACCCGATTCTGCTTTCAACCAAGCTAAAAAAGCATCCAGAGTCAAGCGGTTCTTGAATGCAGTCCAGCGAGCTACGTCATAAGAATATTCCTGCTGTGATGATCCTGTTTGCTCAAGCTCAAGAGGTGAAACTTCTAGACATACTTGGTCTGGGTAAAGGGTTGTGAGTGCTGAGAAAATGTTTGACATTTTTGTTTCTCCACGCTAAACGAAATCAGGATCGGGAAAATTAGCAATTAGTCTTTGTACAAGGGTTACAATTTTGTCAGCTAGTGGATTAAGTAAATCTGGGGGAATATTTAGGCGGTTTTGAATCCATTCCCTGATAGCTGCTGCTAACTCTTGCCTAAGAGTTACCAGTTCGTTACTCACTTCCAATTCACTAAGTTGCAACTGGTGGGCGATCGCTGAAATATCCATTTGCCTAAAATAATGTAGGTGCAGTATATTTCGGCGTTGACAATCAAGTTGCTGCCATGCCGTCCCAAACACCGACCGAAAAATTAAACCTTCGTAATATTTTTTCAGGCACTCCTTCAGTGTGGTGTGCATTTCATTAAGACTTTCGGAGTCAGGGATAACACTTAGCCTTTCTTGCGCCCATTGAGCTACTTGCTGGAGCAATTGCTGCATTGCTCTGTTATAGCGGCTACGAACCGTCGTATAATAAATTTCAAAGATGGGGGCAATCGAGCGATAGTCTAGGTCAAAACCGTAGATCAGTAGCAAGCAATTATCGGTGTCTGAGTTTGTCCGTGTCAACAATTCTGTTAAAACAGCCATTAGTGCAAGAGTGGATTCCTGGATCTCAATTTGCTCCCACCCAGATGAAGATGCGCGATCGGGAATAATCTCAGACAAGGGGGCAGAATCTTCATTCTCCGGTGTAGGGGAATCGAGGGAGACAATGTGTCTTGTTTGATACCTTCTTAACGCAGTAATGCATTCATTGAGCCACTCTTCAATCGTCGCCTGATTGGCTGTGCCGAACTCGGCTACTTGAGGAGACGACTGTAGCAGATGATTATACAAATTTGCCATTATATGCAACTGTTCATCTGTCGGTGCTGGGAGGGAACGGCTGCCAGTTGCTCTTTGGGGAGCGTAAATTTCCTTGAAACTGTCCCAGGCTAACAGATAGCAGCTTAGTTGCGGTTGCCTATACCCTTGATTTTGCAAAGCTTCTTGTAGATATGTTCGAGTACTATACCTTAATAACCCCCAGTCTGAACGCCTCTTGTGCATCCCTAAATTGCGAACAATCTCATCCTTAATTTTGCCCTTCATTTTTATATAGGCATAGTTTTCTAAAGGAAGCCCAGAGTTAAAGTTGCGAAAAAAAATGTCTGGAGCGCTAGAGAATGACCAGGCTATCTGCCAGATATCATGCTGGTCGTATTTGAGTTGAGTGTAATGCCCGAAATTGTTCAACTCTCTATAAACTTTATTGGCAACTCGATAGCCGAGTTTTTCCAAGTAAGCCGACATATGCCTTTTAGCCAGTGGCTCACAGTTCAAAGTGTTCAGAAACAACCGCGCCCAAAATTCTGCATCCGCATTGGGTTCTGACTGACACAGAGTTCTAATATTTGTTTCTAATTCACGGTCAGATACCCAGTAGACATTCCATAGCCCATTGCTGTCAAAGAGCCTCGGATGTGTAGAAAACTTCCAGATAATCGTCATGCACCCCTCTTTTCTGAATTTCCAAGAGCTATGGTGAGCCGCCAACTTATTCTCTTTTTATATCGGTTCAACGTGCTTCTTTTGTTGCTGACTTTTGGATAGTTTACATAAATATTGCTGGTGGCGATCGCCTGTTGTTAGGATGCCGGTCTGACCCAGAGTTCAACGATTTGCTAATCAGCTACGCTTTTTCCCTTGTGCATCGAGCGATCGCTTGTTACTAATGACTTAAATGTAAAGAATTGTAACTAAAAATGAACAAGTCCTTGGAGTCTACCTGATACCCGGATAGAACTCACAAGTTCATCAAAGGAGATAATACAACTTATGACTACACGTACTAAGAGTGTCCTTCCACTTTTCACAATCATTGGTGCATTAGTAATTGTTAGCGCTGAATCAGCTATGGCGGCTGGTATAAACTTAGGTCCAGGATTATTGGATGAACAATGCCGCCATCAATATGGTCGGGGAGCAAGGGCAATTCTTTTTAATGGTAGAGATGCTAAAAGTTGGAAGTGTACAAACTTTGGAGCACAACCTCAACCTATTAATGTGTCAGAGGCTTGTCGTCGTGCTTATGGCAACAATTATTTTGCTAATACATACAGAGTAAGTCAAATTGACCCCAGGACAGAGACAGGATGGCGTTGTGTCAGAAAGGGAATATAAATAGCACCCCGCTCAAAAATGTCGTGCTTGCCTAGAAAGAAAAATAAAACCTTTGGAATCATTTTTAAACTTGATTCCAAGGGATTTTATTTTTTTGTTCTAACCGGAATAAAAATTATTCTTTGTTCATTATTTTAACGTGGCACTGAGCCGAGATGTCATCACCAGCCTATCGCTTTTATGGAGGTCTAACCCAGGGTTCAACCAATTCCTGGTTATGGCTATGGCTTATCTGAAGCTGCGATAAACCTTTATGCTTCAAGCTCCGCTTATCGCTTGTTAGTAATGACTTAAATGTAAAGAATTGTAACTAAAAATGCACAAGTTCTTGGAGTCTACTTGATACCCAGATAGAAGCTCACAAATTCATCAAAGGAGATTTTAGAACTTATGAATATGCGTACTAGAGTATTAGTCAGAACGCTTCTTACAGCGCTTGGTATCACTGTGATAAGCTTTACTGCACAGATAATCTCTGCTGATGCAACTGATGACGATTTCGCCCTCGAAACTTCATCGTCTCCTGAGCAGTCGATGACTAACGGCAAAGGCGTATCAAATGAATCCAGCATTATAGCATTCGGTCCTAGTGACTGTGGAAAAAGGTTTCGTGTTGGCAACAACCCCTTTCACGTAGCCGAAATCAGGCGTTCAAAAGTAGAGCAAAGGAGTGGAGGGATTGGTATCAGGTATCAACTGCACTTTCAGTCGAGGTATCCTAATTCGACGAAGACGGTATTCTGAAGACTTTTGCGACAGACGAAACGCGCAATTCGCCGTTACATACTGCCAGATACGGTTAATCGAAACTCCAGGAGAAAATTCAGAATGATGGAATTTATTGGAATTATCTTTTTATTAACGGGTCTTTGGATGATTATCTTCTCTGTACATATGAGAACTCTTACCTGTAACCGAGTTGATAGCAACCAATGCATCTGTGAAATACTGGAATCAGGTTTGCTGTGGTCAAAAGTGATTCCACTTGGTAAGCTTATCAGCGCTGAGGTTGAAACGAAAACTACTGGTTATTACTCACCTTATAATGTGTTTAATACATCCTACGGAGTAATACTCTTTGCCTCTAGGCGCAATTTTCCATTTACGCTCAATCACACTATAAGTAGTAAGAAGCAGGAAGCAATTGTGTTTGAGATTAATAGCTTTGTTAGTAATCCCGCACAAAAATATTTGACAGTACGGGAAGATACACGTTTTTTTTCTTGTTGCTCAGGTGTTATAGCGATCGCTGCTGGGTTCTTTTTTTTAACCTATAAGAATTGAGTAACTGCCTATACCACCCTCTCATATTGATTACACGAATTTAGGATGAATTAATCGATGTCATGCGTTATGAGTGTCGAACTTCAGATGAAGAGTGAACCACGTACAAGCCAGCCCTACACTCCACCAAAATCTGATTCACCTCAAAAAACACCACAAACACCACCAAAAACTGATTCACCACAAAAAACACCACTCCATAGCAAACGTTCAGAACAAACTGAACGCACAAAAACTCTCATTAATAAAGTTATTGACACGATTATTGCCTACAATAATCAACCACAACTTCACCACAGACTCAAATGGGAAATCACAACTGGAATTCTCAAACATTTCTTTACAAACCAGTACGCTATCCAACAAATCCTCACAGCTAGGAATGAGGAAATCACTGCTCATCATCAACTTCATAGCATCGCGAAAGGGCACAACAATTACCATCGGCGATTACGAACTATTGGCGACGTGATTAAAGTTCATAGTGATGATACTGTTACTTTTGTTAAGCTCGAATAGCGATCGCCAATTCTAAATTCTGTGCCCGCTCCCCTAGTATTCTGTCACAGTAAGCAATAGCGAGATTATTTTGCGTGGTTGCCCAATCTTGGGGAAAAGCTTCAAAAGTTCTGACTTTGAGAGCTTCTTGTAAACAAGCAATCGCCAGTTCTAAGGTAAGAATTTGACTTTTGACTTTTGCCTTGTTCGGTGATTATTGACCTGACGACACTGAAGAAATAAGGCATGAGTGGAGATACCCTAGTTATTTCTGGATGAGTATTTTTCGTATGCGAGTCAGGTTAAATTCTTGGGTAGTGCCATCATTCATTTCGATTCGCAGCGTTCCCTGATTTGGGACGCTCAGAACCGAAGTATTAGCTCCTGTAGCAGGCAATTGATTCCCAGCCAACTTCACCGCACCACTCAGTTTTACCTTGTAACCTCCTTGTTTGTGATAATTAGGCCATCTGATCCGCATCACAACAGGTTGTTGGCGGGTGAAACGAACACTTCTAATTTCCCTTGCACTGTGAAAACCAGAAGATGAGCTGTAAAAGGATAATATTTGTTTTGCACTGCTTTTCTCAAACAAATCGATACCAACTTCGAGAAATGCGTTCTTGGGTAGAACATCAAGTGTGACAGTAACTTCACCGGGGTCGGCAATAAATGTATAGAAGTATTCGCTGGTATCATCTACATCTACTTGACCTGTGAGTTCATTTGCCGATTAGATTTTGGGTAAGGGTTCTCACGCGCGAGCGGGGTTTTCGCAGTAATACTGAGAATATTCGCAGTAAGCCCGCTCGTTTTGAGAAGGGTTGCGCGTTTTGTGTAGATTAGTGCGTCCCCAATTGCTTACAGCGGTATTCAGTTGAGTAGACCACAAATTTAGCGCTCTTCCATCACTTTGGTGAGAGAAAAATCAAAGGCAAAATCACCAAATCAAGGCACAGTTAGGGGTTTGGGCTTTAAATTCTCATACAAAGCCGAAAACATTGATTCTTGCGTAAATCCTTTCACCGCAAGAGTTCCAGAATATTTTCTGGACAGGGCAAACGCACCTTGTCAATAAAAATAGCCTATTCTCAATCAACCCCGATTTTTCGCATAAAATCCGAGTAATTGAGAATAAATGATGACCATCGCTGTCATCACAGTTGTGCGATAGGGCGAAGCCCGCGGATCATAAGCGCTTATCGCTTAAATAGGTTCTGTCTGTTTGCGTCTTTCTTTGTGAAGAATTTTTACTAGAAACTCAACACTTACGTAAAAGGAAAACGTAACTCAGAAGTAAATAGTTAGCAGAGCAGAATTATAAAACCTTTTGCTTTGAATCCATTTTGAGAATGAATTTCTAGTACTTTGAATTCTCTGTTTTGCTATTTATGCAAGAAGTCTATAGGTTGTCGAGTGTAAAGACAGAACCTATTTTACCTATTCCCACCTTTGGAGAACGGGAGCAAGGAAGTTAATCGAATGATTAGACATAATCTTGTAACACATCTACTTTTTTTTACTTTTAAAAGAATTGAGCCTGATGAGAGGAAAAAACCATGTCTGAGACAAAGCGTGTGTCAAAGTTTGTGAACTTTATAAAAACCCTGCTCCTGGGTGGAGTTTTAGGGGCATCCGCAGTCATTGCTTTGCTGTTATTCAGACCTGAGTGGTTTCGGGGGTTGTTCCTTACTGTGCAGCCTCAATCGACTTCTGAACCTGTTGTAATCACTCCCTCACCCACCGTCTCACCGACATCAGTACCCATTGCTCAGTCTCCTGGTTCAGTTGCCTTTTCCGACATTGCAGGTACTTTCGCAGAGAAGGAAATTACTCAACTGGCTCAACTAGGTGTTTTTGATACTACTAGTGGCAAATTTAATCCGCAGCAACCGATTACCCGTGCTGAGTTTGTGCGTTGGCTAGTGCGCGCCAACAATGCCATTTGGTTCGATCAGCCAGACAAGATACTCCGCCAGGCACAAGGGGGACAAGCAAAATTTACTGATGTCCCACTCAATCATCCAGATTTTCGCTACATTCAAGGATTGTTTAATACTGGCTTTGTAGTTGGATTTGATGAACAGACCTTTGGACCTGACCAACCTATAACTCGTGAACAGATGATTGCCATCAAAATTGGGGTGGACAAAGGGGGAATTGATGATTTCAAGAAGTTAGAACCTAAGTTTGCCATAGAACTAGGCACTAGAGTACCGAGCTGGACTGATCGAGACCAGATATCTAAACAATTTATCCCTGCATTCAATAGCCAATACTATGCCTCCACTGGCAGTGATGTCACAGAGCAAAATAATTTTCAAAACGTCGAGCGTACCTTCGGTGTGATTAAATCCTTAAACCCTCAAGCCTCCATTACCCGTGCTGAGGCAGCCGTGTGTCTGTCGCTGATCGGCAATCATCAAACCTATTACACTCAAACAGACTTCCGAATGGCTTCCCAGGCACTTCAGTTAAAGGCAAAGCAGGTAACATCTGCCCCGTAACCAATTTAAACAGAGCCGAAATGATTATTTGGAATCGGCTTGGCTTTTTAGTTTAGGTATTGTGTTTTTATTTTTAGGCAAGTGAGTGACTTCAGTCAGACCTCAAGCTTATATTCCTGTCCTTGCTGTGGCTACATGACCTTATATGAGCAGCCACCAGGAACTTATCTGGTCTGCCCCATCTGCTTTTGGGAAGACACTGGGGACGCACGCTTTCTACACAAAACGCGCTTTGACACTCACGCGCGAGCGGGGTTACTGCGATTATTCGAGCGTATTACTGCTCGCTCGCCCGCTCGCGCGTGAGAACCCTTACCCAAAATCTGGTTTGGCGGCTTAAGCCCCTGCATGGTTGCGGTACCAGTGCAGGTTTTTTCCACGGGGCACCAGCGTGGGTTTTGCGTTTAGCGCAACGTAATTTTCTTGACTTCGGTGTGTGCAATCGCCAATGGAGTGACCAAGTGCGCCGTCCCACAGCACAGGAACAGCGAACATCGAACTGGCAACCCCTTGATGTTCTAAAAGAGGCGGCTAGATCAGTAGTGATTGAACAAATTACAAAAGCGTTTGAGGGTGTCAGCCGTGAGGATGGTGTTTCTCTCCATGAAGCACGAGTGATTGATGATTGGGGAAGCGATTGCGAACGTGCTGCGGCGCGGAAAATCGATACGGATACTCGGTGGCAGGATGTCCCTGTGGAGTGGATTGAGCAATTACACGATGCTTTGAGCTTTCTCGATCCAAAGGGATGGCGGTACTATCTTCCTGCCTATATGCTCTATTCACTCAAGTTTTACACAACCTCTTCAAACGCTGTTGATTCAGCAGTTTATAGCTGTATCCTCTACGAAGGATCTAAATATAAGGATCTCAAAGAGCATCAGATATCTCGCTTTAGGTTGCTGACAGTAGAGCAGTCAAGAGCAGTCTGTCAGTTTCTTCGGTTTGAGGCAGCATACGCAGAGGGGGATGAACAGGCAGTTCAGGAGGCACTAGATGCTTATTGGGGCAGATTCTGCACTGCGTTAGGAGAAAACGCAAATGTCAATAAAACATAAAAAGAAAATTAGACAGAAAATATTTGAATTCATAGCTGAGCTAGAAGCTCTGGTTCCTCTTTACAGAGACAAATGGATGGCTGTTGCACTTTCGTGTCAACCGATTGAGCCGGACAAAGCAGCAGCAACTATCAAAACCGCCTATGCTGTGCTGGGTAAACCAGAACCTGAAATTTTTTTGTGTGAAAGTCCGATGACTGCTTTAGACATCTTGTGCAGTCAGCTTTGGCAATTACAAACCGGATATTCAATCAGCTATTGTTTAGAACAGGAACTTTGGCAACTCTCCCAGAGCGAGATGAAGCGCTTGCTGTGGAAGCATTTAGGAGTAGACTTTCAAACAATCAAAATTGAGTTAGGGTGTGGAGAAAAAGAAAGACAAAGGAGAGAATTAATTCTAAATCAATGCTCAATTGAGCCAGAGGATGCTAAAGATTTGACTCTTTGGCATGAATTGCTCCCTTGTGATTGTTTGAAAAGCCATCTGGAGGAATATTTTAAGAAAAGGGTTAAGGATTTCGGCTTTGGTAACGCTGTTAGAACGGGAGCACTTACTTGAACAACTATTGATGTTAAGAAGAGACAATAATCAAGCCCAAAAACTATGGGGAGTCTATGGTTTCCCGATTCAAACTGAAATCTGGGCGTATTATGCCTCCTGCCTAGACCTTTGTACGTCAGTTTTAGATTTTATTCAATTAGGGGATAAGTGGCACGCCTTGCAGTCAGTTGTCAAACACTGTGGCTGGCTTTACCCACTCGAAGAATTTTGCATCGTCTGCGATCGCCCGATTTTACTCTCTTTAGACCAGAATGGGGTTTTACACTCTTTTAACAGCAAAGGTGTCTTTGATGCTGAAGCAGAACCAGCCATTGTTTTTGCTGATGGCTTCAGCCTGTCTGCCTACCACGGTCAGATCGCAGATGGAATCACCCACTTATACCTATAGTCAGTAGATCGAAAGCGGCTGGTGCCGCCCCCACTAATTTGGGCAAGTCTGGTTAAACAAATGGTATCCTTTATCTAGAAAATTAGATGAACTATCCTCGCTTAAGTTTTTGCCAACCACAGACACCGCAACCATTAGCCAAATTTAGCAAGTGCTGCTCACAGCTAGGACAAGAGACTGTGGAGGTAGAGTACTCGTCGTCGGGCGAGCGCCTACCCGTGGAAAAAACCTGCACAAAACGCGCTTTCCATGCAGGGGCTTAAGCCGCCTGCATAGCGATTTTGGGTAGGGGTTCTCACGCGCGAGCGGGGTCTGACGCAGTAATACGCAAAGAATAATCGCAGCGGGAGCCCGCTCGCGCGTGAGCTATGGAAAAGCGCGTTTTGTGTAGGGCTAAGGCTAGAGAATCTGATATGAAGTGCCCTGCGCCTATCCAGGAGGAAGTTATCAGAGTAATGGTTTCCTTATCAAATACCCGCCCGTGGACACTGCTCCAGAAGCTTTTGAGCAAACTCGGTATATATGCTGACAAGCTCATAGTAAGCGTTTACAGCGGCTATGTGCGCCTCTACAGCCTGTTCGTACAGTAGGGAAATTTGTGTATTTCGCTTTTTGAAAACCTTAATGATAACAATCAGCCGTTGGGCTTCTGTGTAATATTTTAGATATTTATTATACTCTGACATGAACTCTAAAAATTCAAGGGAGGCTTTTGCGTGATCTTGAGCACCAGGAATCATAATGAATTTGCTTTCTTAAGTTCTTCCGCAAGGTAACTATGTTTGTTTCCCCGGAACATCTTTCGTTGGAGTTAAGGCAACATTAAGATCCATTGCAAATTTTGGGACATGATCGAATGGCACGCTTGTTAAACCCAAAGTCTTGTGTTGCCTCGTTAAGCGCCTCTGGGCTGGGAATGTATTTCGAGAGGCTTTGCCTCTCGTCAAGCCTCGGTCGGCGGAGCCTCTCAGGATTGGTTCCCAGCCTCCAGGCTGGGAAGCAGTCAGGGCAAGGGCTGTGTCTTAACAAGCGTGCCATTCGGACATGATCCTTATAACAACGATGTTCATCCAAAACCGAATGTCGTTGATTGTCGCCGTCTGTGAAGCCAGAACACAAAGAAGTCCCTTTCAGGCGTACGCTGCTCTTACTGGACGCAGGAGCATCTACCAATTCACACTCGCCCAAAAGCGATCGCTTAACTCTAGGAATACCGACATGGTTGTAGTACTCGTCTATCGCGTAGTATTTGTCTACGATATCCCTCACCCACTCGTCACCACCAGAAGAACACGCTCCTCCTCGACCCTGGTTGCCAACCCCGTTGCAGCTCTCGATGATGCTCAGGTTTCCGCGCTCGGTCGTCCCGAAGAGCGATCGCACTTAGTCGGGACGCTCCCAGGGCGAGCGCGTTTAAAGAATTGGTTGTGCCAATTCATCTGATGCCTTATGAGGAAGATAAGCTGGGTTTACAACACCGAAGCTGACCATACCTAGTACTCTGTCACACAAACTTTGCCGGGTAGCCCCTGTTATTGATAAGCTACT
>JBHYDF010000192.1:0-16863 GCA_051861145.1 Nostocaceae cyanobacterium | reverse complement strand
ACGTCCGGATCTAACTGAGAGGTGCGAGGGATAATACCCTCCGCCGACTCAACCAGAGTTTTTGCGTAAGTCCAATCCTGTTTAATCTCACGCAAAGCCGCAAAGACAAGCCAGCGCGTTGCGGGGGTTCCCCCCGTTGTAGCGACTTGCGCGCCAAGACGCCCTTAAATTTCTTTGCACCTTTGCGCGCCAGTCGCCTGCGGAGGGAAACCCTCCTTCAGCGCTGGCTTGGCTTTGCGTGAGCTTTTTATACCTAACATCAGCAATGCCAAATTTTGAATGTGTGCGATCGCTTTGTTATACTAGTTGCCAGATTTTGATTGTTTTATCAGAACTACCACTAGCGACAAATTTACCATCAGGGCTAACAACAACAGAATTTACCGCTCCTGAATGTCCAGTGAGAGTTTGCAATAATTTACCGGATCGCAAACTCCAAATTCTGATGCTTTTGTCTGCACTACCGCTAAAAAGAGTTTGCCCATCTGGACTAATCGCAACAGATTTTACTTCTTCTGCATGTCCTGTGAAGGAGTGGAGTACTTTACCGCTATCTAGTTCCCAAATTTTGATGGTTTTGTCAGCGCTACCGCTAAACAAAGTTTGTCCATCTGGACTAATGACAACAGAGTATACGTCACCCCCATGTCCGCTGAGGGTACGTAGTGGTTCTCCTGTACGTGGATTCCACAACCTAATTTTGTTGTCACTGCTAGCACTGGCAAGGATTGTACCATCAGGACTGATTGCAGCGGCGTGAACTGCATTAGAATGCCATAGGGTACAAATGCGATCGCCTTTTTGCAAGTTCCAAATCTTGATTTTGTTACTGCCACTGGCGAGAATGAGTCCATCCGGACTAATGACAACAAAATTTACTGGTTTTTGATGTCCCAAATGGGTGTGCAATAATTTGCCACTGGCTAGATGCCAAACTTTAACATTACTTTTTGGATGTTCGCAGCTACCAACAGCGAGGAAGTAGCCATCCGGACTAATAGCAACAGATGAAACCTCTCCTAAATCTTCCTTGAGGGTGCGGATCGCTTTGCCGGTATTCATATTCCATACTTTAACGGTTTTGTCTGTACACCCACTCACTAAATTTTGCCCATCTGGACTAATGGCTATAGATGTAATTTTGCCGGAATGTCCGGTGAGAGTATGGCTAAGATAAACGCCTTGCTGATGGTATTTAGGTTGATTACTGGCGATCGCATATAAAATTTCTTCAACATAGGTAATACTCTGACTATCGCCAACTACCGCAAAATATTCTTTTAACTGTTGGAAATATTCTGCGTCTTCTACCCTTGCAGCCGATCGCATCGCCTCCAGCAAATTGCTTTTTGATGGTTGCTCTACTTGACGTAATTGCAACCATGTGGTAAGCGAATGTTCTACTTGTTCTTGAGCTAAAGAGCGATCGCTGAGGTGGGATAAACTATGAGCTAGCTGTAAAGCCAAACCTGGAATCCAGTCCCGGCGTTCTGCTTCTAGAGCTTGGTAAACTTGCGTATATCCTTGAGCGATCGCTTGCAATGATTGCAAGTCAATCGGATTACTCAGCAAATCTGGTAGTAAATCTGGTAACAGGGGAGATACATCGTGATAAACCAAATGATAAATATCAGCCATCCAGCCAGCAACCAGACTATGACAAGTAATCAAAACCTGGCAAAGTTGCTCAATATCCTGACGATTAACTTCATATTGCAAAGATAACTTACTAATATCAATACCCTTAGCTTTCCATTTCTCTTCCTTCTCCAAAACAGCCAAATTCATAGCATTATCTTTGCTGAGAGAATTAATATCCTCTAAATTTTCTCCCAGCGCTATTAATTCATCTCGAATCTCTTTCCATTGCAAAGCACGGTTTTTGGCTGACTGCTCAACAATTTCTCTGTAAGGAATGCGAGAAATAGTTTTATAGTAATAATGCTCTTGTCCAAGTCCCCAATAACCGATGCGGAAATTCAAATAATTTCCATCAGCTTCTGACTCTAAAATTAAAACAGGCTCTGTTTTCAATAATCCAAACAGAGCCTTGATACTGGATTCGCTGTGAAAACGCTTACTATCCCACGCGCCTGCTAAAAACTCTGTTGGTCTTGTTGGACTTTGTAAAGAGTAATGTTTACTAAGGAAATTCCGTAATCCCTCAGCTAGCATTAACTCAATTTCTGTAGCAATGTCCTCTACTTGATGATTAAATTTATCGAACTCCACTTTCGGAGGAGCCAAGAAAATTTTTAGAGGCTTGCGTTCGTGGCTTGTAGGCTCTAAAATTTGCGAAGGATACAATCGCAAAGGCCAGCTCTCAAACAGCTTGTTTAACTCTGGTAACTTTAGCGCTGTTTCTTGCTCTTGGGTTGCTATTTGTAATTGTGTTTGACGGTAATAAACAGCTAATTGCTGTTCCTCTACTTGTTGTACTTGTTCTTGCTCAAACCCTCCTAGATAGCTAAATTGCTGACTTGCTGTGTTTACTGCTTGAATAAATTGTTGAATTTGTTTAGGATATTCAGGCTTGCTTGTTTCTTCTGGACGATTTTCGTGACCTTTTTGTACTAAACTTGCGATTATAGGTGCAAATTCTAGTACTAGCTGAAGTAGTAACCTTAAGCCTTGCTCCATAAAGAATGCCTGTTAGTTAGATAATATTATTAGCCGACTGTGCCCCGGACACCATAACTAAATAAAATTGGCATTATTGCCATTGAGCATATTCCTACATATGCTGATCCTACTACTTGAATGCGTCTGATTTGGAGATAAATCAGGAAATTACTGATAAATCATCCTATGGTTAGATTATAGAAATCTAATAGTCTGTTACCATATTTAGCTTGTTAAAGTGGTCTAAAAATAGATTAAATCCGTAAAAAAGCAAAATTTTTCAAGACAGTCAGGGAAAAGAATTATAACAAATTGAGTATTTATTCCTAAATAAATTAGGTTAGTACTCACACAGGATTTGTAGCAGCAATTCATGAATTGCTGCTACGAATATCAAACATTACCTTTTCGCATAAATCCTAAAATTAAAAAACACAAACTAGAGAAATTTTTAGGCTGGGTTGAATTATTTCAATCCAACCTACTTAGTATTAGTTTATATCTTTATTCTACAGCTTAGGGAAAAAATTAGAATCTGATTCCCAATTGCCCATTTATACCGCGAACTGAGTTATAACCAACACCTAAGAAAACATTATCAGTAGCGCCTACCTGAACCCCACCTGAGACAGCGACACCTTTATCATCTGAATAGTATCCCAATCCAAAATATGGTGAAACTACTGGTAAGCTGATAAATTTGAGAACATCGACACCCGTAGCGCCATCAGGTCCGACTCCGAATTCAGCACCAAAATCGAAAGCCCTTGCACCGACAGAATAGGTAACATCGCCATCTTTACCACCTACTGAAGCCCAAGGTTGTGGTACTAATTGAGCATGGGTGCGTTGCGGAGCAAATAACGCCAATAAACCGAGTGATGTAATTAATGTTTTCGCAATAGCCGCTGTTTTCACGTTCTCCTCCTACACTAGCTGCCACATTGTAATCTTTTTGCGAGAAAATTTACTGGCAAACTGCCAAATGAGATATCTTGATGATTACATCCATTGTTAATAGTGACGGATTTTACCTTACTTAAGTGCCCAGTATTAGGGCGGGCATCTTGCCCGCCCCACAAGAGCAATTAAAATATTGTGGGGTGGGCGTCTCGCCCGCCCAGTGTATGCAAATTAAGTGTGCAATAGCACAAATTATGGACTATTTAACAGAACTCAAAAACTATCTGGATGAAGAAGGACGCCTCAAAGAATGGCCTTCCAAACGAAATAAAGGAAAGTTCCGAAAGTTGGTGTTGGAGTATTTAGCCTCAAAATTTGAGCCTGGTACAACTTACACGGAGAAAGAAGTAAATGCACTGCTGAATCAACATCATACCTTCGGCGACCCCGCCCTGTTACGACGAGAATTATTTGAAAATAAATTGATTGACAGAAAGCGGGATGGTTCCGCTTACTGGTGTAATATTTAAAATTGACGTGACCACTCATTAGGCCAGCGTTCCACCACAACTTTAGTTTGAGTAAAAAACTCTACCGCGTGCGTACCTTGTCCGTGCAAATCTCCAAAAAAGCTTTCTTTCCAACCGCTAAAGGGGAAAAATGCCATCGGTGCAGCAACTCCGATATTAATACCGATATTACCCGCCTCTGCCTCATAACGGAACTTCCGCGCCGCTGCACCACTGGTGGTAAACAAACAAGCCATGTTTCCGTATTGACCGCTGTTAACCAGAGCGATCGCATCATCAATATTATTCACATGAATCAAGCTCAGCACTGGTCCAAAAATTTCTGTCCTGGCAATTTCACTCGCTGGATCGATATTTTGCAGAATGGTTGGACGTATAAAATAACCCTTTTCATAGCCGGGTATTTGCGGTCGTTGACCATCTACTAACAAATTTGCGCCACCCTCTGCCCCTTTCTGAATTAACCCTTCAATCCGCGCCTTACTTTCAGCAGTAATCACCGGTCCCATTTCTACGCCTTGGTCTAAACCATTACCTACAACTCGCTTCTTAGCAGTTTCGGCGATCGCTTCTGTAAATGTGTGTCGCGCTTCTCCCACTGTTACTGCAATAGATGCAGCTAAACAACGTTGTCCCGCACAACCAAAAGCACTATCAGCAGCGATGCGGGTAGTCATTTGTATATCTGCATCTGGCAAAACAATAATCGGATTTTTCGCCCCACCTTGGCATTGTACACGTTTTCCATTTGCTGCTGCACGACTGTAAATATACTTAGCTACAGGTGTAGAACCAACAAAGCTGATTGCTCGAATTTTGGGATGATCGAGAATAGCATCAACAGCTTGTTTTGCACCGTTTACCAAATTGATAACACCTTTGGGTAAGCCAGTTTTTTCTAGTAACTGGAATATCTTTTGCATCGTCAGTGGAACTTTTTCCGAGGGTTTGACAATGTAGGTATTACCGGTTGCGATCGCATAGGGCATAAACCAAAACGGAATCATTCCCGGAAAATTGAAAGGGCCAATTACCGCACATACACCCAAGGGTTGCCGAATCATTATCTCATCAATGCCCCGCGCAATATCTTCTAAATTCGTTCCCTGCATCATCATCGGGATACCGCAGGCGACTTCCACATTTTCGATCGCGCGGCGCATCTCGCCTTTGGACTCAGCCAAAGTCTTACCACATTCTAAGGTAATTGTGCGGGCTAAGTCCTCAAAATTTTCTTCCAATAGATTTTTGAGTTTGAATAAATACTGTACACGTTCCGTTGGCGGAGTGCGTCGCCAGGTAACAAAAGCTGCTGCGGCTGCTTCTACAGCTTGATTTACTTCTAAAGGAGGTGATAAGGGGACTTTTGCCAGTATTTCTGTTGTCGCAGGATTGATGACATCTAGATATTCTGTATCGGTAGATGCACACCACTGACCATCGATGTAGTTTGGTAATGTGATAATTGTTTCCATTGCAAAAATTAGGATAATTGTTAATTACGACCACAGATAGACACAGATGAACACAGATGTTATCAATGTCCACCCCCCTCATTCCCCCCTTAAGAGGGGGGAAGACAGAGGAAGAATTTTTATTTGTTGTCCATCTGTGGTAGTTTATTTCAAAATAAACTTTTGCAAGAGACTACATGAACAAAATTCACAACGTTCGTAATGAAAATATCTCTTTCCCTAGCCCCTAAACCCTACTCTACTCTTTCAGACGCCAATAAATACCATTTTCCTTTTGCATTAGCCCAGCTGTAATCAACTCCCGTTGTAAGGTAGCAAAATCAGGATGATAGCGTTTGAGAATATTATTTACCGTGGGTTCTGTGTACTGAATCCCCACCTCAAATTTGTTTCCTAACCACTTCAGGATTACCAAGCGTTTTTTACGGCTAGTGGGAATTTCTTTGATCCGTTCTCCCTTTAGGTAGGTTTGTAATACTTTGCTTTCCCACGCTTCCGTATCCACATCTTCAACCCAAGATGCGATCGCCTGTGGTGTAAAAATCTTTTTACTAGTGCTTTGCAAAACTTCGCTATCTAACTGATACAAATGAGTATTCCCTTCGGGACGCATAATAACTAAATTTACTTCTTTTAGTTTCCCTAAATGATGAGATACTGTTGGCTCTTTGAGTTGCAGTAACGCTGCTAATTCTTCAACACTGCACTCCTGGTTAGCTAAAATACCCAAGATTTTTAATCGGCTTTCATCCGCCAATGCTTTCAAAAAACGTAGCAAAATCTGAAATTGTTCTGTTTTCATAATTTGTTATAATCTAATTAGATTTCGATCTAATTAGCATTCCGGCAAATTAGTTGTGCAACGCTCCTCCGACGCAGCATCAGTGCTGTGTAGGTGAATTATGTCTTTATGTTGATTTTGTTACGTTTTTCTAAGAAAGTTGAGATTTCTTAAGTAGTTTTTTACATTTCGCCATGTATCACCGTTCATCAAATCGGAAAAGAAGACAACAGGCTACGTTGAAGCCGGGCATTTCTCTTGTCCAAGCAGCAAGATACTTAAATATGGATCAAAGTCATCTCTATATGGCTTTGCAGAAAGGCGAAATTCCCACTTACAAAGCAAATGGACGGACTAGAGTAAGTCAAGGAGCCTTACTTGATTATCAAGCAAGAAAAAGATTGAATTGATTAGCATTTCCAAACGAAAAAATAAAAATTCAAAATATAGCGGTTCCCAATTGGGTAGGGGCACGGCAATGCCGTGCCCCTACCAGGGTAATGCTTAGGAATTTCCAAATAAAAAAATATCCAATTAATTCTTGTGGGGTGGGCAAGATGCCCACCCCACTCTTACTTATTGGATAATTTATTTGTTGGAAATCCCTTATACCAATTCAAAAATAACTGTTAATATGCTGAATTATTGCCCAACAAGCGCTCGAACTCTTGTTTAATGATTGCATAACACTCACATGAGATAGTTTCCAGACCTTCTCTGTCAAGAATAGTCATCTTGCCATGCCTGTAGGTGATAAGCCCTGCCCTCTGAATAGTAGAGGCAACTATACTCACACTAGCGCGACGCACGCCCAGCATTTGTGATATGAACTCTTGGGTGAGGGGAAACTGATTTGCTCCTACTCGGTCTTGAGTCATTAATATCCATCGACAAAATCTCTCTTCAATGGAATGCAGGCGGTTGCAAGCAGAAGATTGGGCAATTAGATTAAATAGTGCTTGCGTGTAGAGTTGCAGCAGCCTGTAAAGTGGGCTGCCTGGAGTTACTTGGCTATGAAATACATCCGAACTCATTCTCATGGCTTCACCAGGAACTTGCTGAATCGCCTCACCAGGAATTGATTTAGCCCCCAGGAAGACAGGCAAACCCACCATTCCTTCATTACCCACCGTACCCACTTCGACTGCATCGCCACTTTCCACGAAAGAGAGTAGAGAAGTGACGCCACAGTTGGGGAAATAGACGTATTGGATCGGTTCGTTGGGTGAGTAGAGGATTTGCTTGAAATCCAGAAACACAAACTCCATGTGAGGTAGTAAGCGTTCGTATTCGTCTTGGGGAAGGGCAGCCAGCAGCCGATTTTTATTTGAATTACGGGGGTCTTGGGACGCGCACATAGGAGCCTCTTTCAACTAGTCTGATCTCTATCAGATAGCTGAAATCATCGGTTGAGGACGTCTAGCGAAAGATGAACTCTTCTGTAAATAAACTTTGTACGCTAGCACACAAAATTAGAATTTTTCCTAAAATAGAAATTGTACGATAGCGTACAATTTATTATCAAGCAACAAGTTCGCGCACTCTAAGAGCGATCGCTTGCAAAAACATCATCAAAAAAATGTGATTGTAAATGGGACATAGGGTTATTTCCCACTTTCCTAATGTTGCTTACAATGTAGTGGCGATCGCGGCTTCTAGAGGTGGGCTAAAAGCGATCAGCCAAATTTTATCTGCATTGCCTGTTGACTTTCCCGCAGCAATAGCTCTTGTACAGCATATATCTCCTCTGTACCCCAGCTATATGCCCCAACTCCTTAGCCGCCACACCGCTTTACGGGTGAAGCAGGCAGAAGAAGGAGAACTTTTACTACCAGGAACAGTCTACACGCCTGTTCCAGACAAGCACCTGCTGGTTAACCTGGATGGCACCCTGTCCCTCTCGGATGCGCCAAAGGTGAACTTTGTTCGCCCAGCAGCTGATAAACTGTTCACATCAGTGGCGGCTAGTTTTAAAAGTCGAGCGATCGCGATCGTCCTGACTGGTAAAGATGGTGATGGCGCTTTGGGGATGCTAACGATCAAAAAGTATGGGGGTACAACGATTGTTCAGGATGAGGCTAGTTGCGAGTGTTTCAGTATGCCCAAATCTGCTATTGACACAGGGAAAGTTGATTTGGTTCTTCCCCTAGATGCGATCGCTCCTACCTTAGTAAACCTGGTTATGACAGAAAAAATTGAGCAATTCATTCCACGGGCTTTCGCCCGTGGAATGAATTGCTTTTAATTTCAGTCTGGCTAAAATTAGTTTGACGGGATAGGAAAGAAGCCCGCAAGCTAACAAACCGAGTTCCAAGTTCAATAGACTGGGCTTGGAGTTCTGCTATACAAAACTTGACTAAACTTCTTCAAATCTGAGTGTAAATACAAATGGGGTAAGCTCGATTTAAAAGTTCGGTCGGTTCGATGTATGAATTGTGGTGCTGAACACGACCGAGATGACAATGCAGCAAAAAATATAAATAAAGTCGGGACAGGGCATTGCCACTTTAGTCTATGCTTTTGCTAATTTGCTTGTCTGTCCGCTACCGTATAAAGTTGGTAATATTTAGTAGACCCTACATCATTTGTGAAGTACACATCTTTGTAGAGGCAATTCATAAATTGCCCCTACCCATGTACCTCATTCAAACGAAAAGCGCTGTAATTTTAATTTCCCTCCAACGGGCGGATAATTGCTGGAGAAGTAGGTTGCTGTGGCTGGAAGATAGCATTTAGTGCTTGGTCTAAAGTTTCTGCCATGACAATTCGGTTTTCGTAGGCAACAATTACTCTCACAAAAGTTGGCAAACTATTTTGTTCTGCTTCCAAATACAAAGGTTCGACATAGAGAAGTGATTGATCAATCGGAATTACCAAAAGATTTCCTTGAATTGCACGCGAACCTTCGCGGTTCCATAAAGAAATCTGCTGAGAAATTACCGGATCTTGGTTAATTAAAGCTTCGATTTGTTGGGTTCCGTAGACTAACAGTTGTTTAGGAAATTCGTATAGTAACAACCTGCCATAATTATCCCCATCGGAACGCGCTGCTAACCAAGCGATTAAATTTGCCCGTTGTACAGGTTTAAAGGGTAGCAGTAGAATAAATTCCTCTGTTTGGGCTTGTGGTAACTTCGTGATTAAATAGTAAGGTTCTACTGGTTGCTGTTCGCTACCATAAATTTCTGTGGGTATCTCCCAGAGGTCTTCCCGGTTATAAAATACTTGTGGATCTCTCATGTGATACGCCAGCAAGCTTTCTGATTGTGCCCTGAAGAAGTCCAACGGGTAGCGAATATGACTACGTAAACCAAGCGGCATATCCTTGAGTGGTTTTAGCATGTGGGGAAAAATTTTCCCCAGAGTGGTGATTATTGGGTCTGTTGGATCAGCGACGTAAAAATCAACCGTACCATTGTAAGCATCGACAACAACTTTAACTGAGTTGCGGATGTAGTTAAATGGATTTTTGCCTGGGTCAGAATAGGGATAGCGATCGCTCGTTGTGTAAGCGTCAATAATCCAGTAAAGATGAGTTGGTTCGCCTGTTAGAGTAGTTCCTCCGCCATTTGCTGCGACTAAATAGGGGTCGCCGTCGAAACGCAAAAAAGGAGCGATCGCCTGTATTCTTTGTTTAATATTGCGGCGAAACAGCAGCTTGGTTTGGGGAGTAAAATTACGTGTTAGCAGCATTTGCCAATCTTTGAGATATTCAGCAAACAGCAAGCGCCGCCAAATCGCACTAATGGGAATTCCCCCGCGTCCATCGTAGATGTTATAGACATTCTCATTACCACTGGGATAATCTAACTCTCGAGTTTTTGTCCCAGTCATTACATAAGTATCAGTAATTTCCCCATAATAAATTCGTGGTTGATTAATCGGAATACTGGCACGAATTTCTTCTGTAGTTATTTGTAACGAACTATCGTTACCCGTGCCATTAACCCCAATATCTTTAACGTAGTAATAAGGTAATCCGCCAGGAGCAACACGATTTACAGGACTAAGTGTAAAACCGTAGCCATGAGTATAAACAAGACGTTTGTTAATCCACGTCTGCGCCTGTTGAGGAACATCACTATAATCTAGTTCTCGCGCAGCGATAATAGTTTGTTGATTTTCTGTTGTTTCATTTTTAACATCTCTTAACAGTGTGTAGCGGTCAATATCAGCACCAGGAAATTTATAGTAAGGTCGAATTTGTTGTAATTGGCGGTTAGTTTGTAATAGCGGACGTGTATCCCACAGGCGGATATTGCGAATTGTTAGCTGGTTCTCCTGCAAGTCTGCTGCTGTTAGTTGACCTCGCGGATCGAAGGTTTCCGCGTCAATGACGTTTAAATTAAACCCTTGACGAGTAAGGGCAATGGCACGCTGAATATAAGGTCGTTCGCGAGTTAATTCATTTGGTTGAACAACTAGGCGTTGTACAAAAGAGGGCAAAACTTCACCAGAAAGCGCAGCCACTGCTACATACAATCCCAACATGTAAACCAGTCGGCGAGGGAAAGGAATGCGTCTTAATCTGGTTCTGCTACGTTTTTTCAAAACAAATATTCGCCATAGCAAATAAATTGCGATCGCCACAGCTAAAACACTCAACCCTGTATAAATTGGTAGCTGTACATGCACTTCTGTATAGCTAGCGCCGTAGTTCACCCCGCGAGTAGAATACAAAAGTGCGTACCGCTGTAACCAATAATGTAGGGCTACTGCAAACATGAGCAAACTTGTCAAAGCATTTAAATGGAGTCGCTGCGGTACGGAAAATCCGGGAAACCATCCTTCACTCAAACTGTTAGGCGAACACAGATAAATTAATGCTACGGAAGCAACTCCGTATAAAAACAATCCTAATAACCAAAATTCCAATAATTCCCAAATTGGCAGAGAGAAAATATAAAAGCTGATATCCCGGCTAAATAATGGGTCTATGCTATTAAAACTAGTAGCTTGGAAATACTGTAAAACAACTATCCAACGTGCAGACAATAGGAAAGCTAACAGCAAACAGATTGACAGCGCGATCGCCCTTAACCAAAACTGATAATTCATTAAAATAGCGATCGTCAGAACTACCAGTAAACCCAACTGCACAATGGGAATAGAAATTTCCTTTAATTCCCAAAATTGGGATAATACCTGTAACCAAGGTGGTAATGACCAGGGTCTAGTAGGCAGTTGGATACTTGGATACCAAAAATTTAAAGCTTTCTGAGCATAGTAAATTAAAATTGACCCAGCCAATACACTCAGTCCCACCACTGCTGGAAAGAGAAAGCGCAGCTTTAGTAGGGAGTGGGGAATAGGGAGTGGGGATAGCCCCAGGTTGGAACCTGGGGAGGGAGTGGAAGGTAAGGGAGATAAAATTTCCTCCGCTTCCCTCCTCGCCTTGTCCCTTTGTCCTCCTTGGGGGTGTTTAAGTCTCTTGGCGATCGCAAAATTGCCTATTAAAAAACTGGCTGAGGTGAAGAAAGCGATCGCCCACAAAATGAACTGAGTACCTACGCGCAACAAAAATTCTCGTAAATATCCAACTTCACCAAACCAGAAAATTTCTGCTGTCAGGCGTGAGGCTAAATCGAAAAATAGCCACAAACCCAACAGCAACGCAATGAGTCGATATCCTTTTTTCAACAAACCACTAGCCATTAATCTTTGACACTCTCCTTACTTTATAGTAAAGAGAATTACAAACTATCCCAAGAGCGGAATATCTTGCACGCCTTTGCAATAACCGAGAGGCGGCAGTCCACCAAAACCTCGTTACCAGGTTCAACCTGGTAACGAGAATGAGAGCCTCTGGCTTTGATTTATCTAGCGATCGCCAATCGGGTTAATATCGCCGACAAATTTCAACAAATCTGCCATCGTAAACGTTCCCAAATGTTCAGCAGGGAGCGTTGGTCTCCAATCTGGACAACGCACTAAGAAAGAGCTACTATCTCCTTCTAAAAGACCAACAAACACCTCAGCAAGAATACGACTTCCTACTTGACCTAAACGTAGTCCTTTACCCTGGATTTGCGCTTCCTTGAGGATGTAGTACCACAGTGGCGACTCAATATCAAACTTCAACTCTGCGGCTACCGCTCCATCTGAACCAGTACCGATTTCATTCCTAGTTAAAGGCTGGAACCTCATACGCCGAGCTACGCTTTGACCGGATGGTAAGCCAAGACTGCGACCTCTGAGCAAGTTTCTCACAGCTAACGAACTAGGAGGGGGAACATTTGGTAAATTCTTGAGGGGATCAACTAGGAATGGATCTAACTTGCGGCTCAATCCAGATGTTACATCACTATCTATCTCAAAAAATCTTCTCCAGTCAATAATCCAATCACTGGGAATTGGAACATTAAATTCATCGTCTGGGTTGCCCGAATTGGCAGTAAAATTAAACAGCAGTTGCAGAGTTGCGGGTGTAACTCCACCGGGGAGAGGAGTGAAAACCCGGTTGAAGTCATAAGCTGCACGCACCATACTATGACCGAGACGGTATGCAGCTACTGAAAATTCCACTGGCATGAATGCTTCTTGCTCAAATTGGTAAAACTGCCTGCCTTGTTGGATTACCAATTCAAGCTGTTCCTTATCAATGACGCGAGGCAAGAAATCGTAGAGTACTATCCACTGATAGTGCCAAATCACCAATTCTCTGGCTTGTTCAAAAACTGACTTGTTGTCAGTGGAATAGTATGTTTGAATGCTGCCGTCCCTAATGCCTTCAACTACCTTGTTATGAAACTTCAGGAAAGCCAGATGCATTTGTGCAAGAATCAAATTTTCATCGTTGCGTGGGTCAGCAATAATACCCAGAGTACTTGTAGCGCGAGGGATATCGTTGGGTAGCTCAGTAGGAATGGTTGGATCTCCATTTCCAGGCTGAGAGTTGGTTTTGCCGATTAAAAATAAATCTGGGTCTTTAACTTGGTAAAGATACGGTTGTACACTTGGCCCAGAGCCATAAATACTATCTAAGTCAAGCCTTGGTGTACGAAAATTTTGCACTGCTAATGGGTCAATGATAATTTCTTGCAAAGCAGTGGTATCGAAAGTGATGTCATGGTCAATAAACTGACCGAGATAAGTATATCCAGCAGGAACATTTGGATTGTCGCCTTCGGGTGCATTTGGTCTGGAATCATTCATAACGTTGCCAAGCTCAATCAAGCTTGACTCTTTCGGAGTAAAAGCAGGTAGTCTTGGAAACATCCTGCCGAATTTTCCTGTAGGTGCAAATTCACTCCGAGGTAGATTCTCACCAGTGCGAGGACTAAATCCATGTAGTCTGTGCATATTTATTTCCTTGTGATTTTTTGCTTTTTTACAATTGGAAATATTTCTAAAACCCCAACAAAAAGAACGTTGAGGATGACAGGCTGGCTGTTTTTTAGAACTTATGTATTAGGATTCCGATTTGATTTTTGAAATATACGTAGGTGGGGCTATGCTCTACAAAACCTAGATATGTAGGGCATAGCCCCACCTACTTAAAGTTTTTCCAGATTGACTTAGGATTCCTGTGTTGACATAAGTTGAATTTTGTGCAGTTGTTTATGTTTGTGAAACAAAAGATAAGCTTATTTGCCAACCTTGCTTTTATGTAAATGGCAGCAAAATTAACTGATGCATTTTTGGAAGAGGGGGAGTGGGGAGTGGGGAACTCGGGGCCCCTGAAGGGGATTAGGGGCAATGGGGAGTGGGGAGTGGGGAGTGGGGAGATAAGAAGTTTTTCTCCTACTCCCCTACTCCCCTACTCCCCTACTCCCCTACTCCCCTTCCATGTTTTCTGCTTTCCACGTGTATCCGCGCTTTGGTAGACTGGAAAACTGATATAGGCAGATAAAAAGTTGCATTAGTCAAGCAATTTAGAGGGCAGACTCCGTGGAAAATACACTTGGGTTAGAGATTATTGAGGTAGTTGAGCAAGCCGCGATCGCTTCTGCTCGTTGGATGGGTAAGGGCGAAAAAAACACGGCTGACCAAGTGGCTGTAGAAGCCATGCGGGAGCGGATGAATAAAATTTATATGCGGGGTCGCATTGTAATCGGGGAAGGTGAGCGGGATGATGCTCCCATGCTCTACATAGGAGAAGAAGTTGGTATCTGTACTCGTGAAGATGCCAAAACTTTCTGTAACCCAGATGAATTAGTTGAAATTGACATTGCTGTTGACCCCTGCGAAGGTACTAACCTTGTAGCCTATGGACAACCAGGCTCAATGGCGGTTTTGGCAATTTCCGAAAAAGGTGGTTTATTTGCTGCTCCTGACTTCTATATGAAGAAGTTGGCAGCTCCTCCAGCCGCCAAGGGTAAAGTAGACATTAACAAGTCTGCGACTGAAAACCTGAAGATTCTCGCCGAGTGTCTAGAGCGATCCATCGATGAACTAGTTGTAGTGGTGATGAAGCGCGATCGCCACAATGACCTGATCAAAGAAATTCGTGAAGCCGGAGCAAGAGTTCAACTAATTTCTGATGGTGACGTGGGTGCAGCGCTATCCTGTGGCTTTGCTGGAACCAACATTCATGCTTTGATGGGTATTGGTGCGGCTCCAGAAGGCGTGATTTCCGCTGCGGCTATGCGTGCTTTGGGCGGTCACTTCCAAGGTCAATTAGTTTACGATCCAGAAATCGTTAAAACTGGTTTGATTGGCGAAAGTAAACAAGCTAACATTGATCGCCTCAAGTCTATGGGCATCAACGACCCTGATAAGGTCTACAATACTGAAGAACTCGCATCCGGTGAAACCGTTTTATTTGCCGCTTGTGGCATTACCTCTGGCAACTTAATGCAAGGCGTCCGCTTCTTCCACGGAGGCGCAAGAACTCAAAGTTTGGTAATTTCCACCCAGTCGAGTACTGCCCGCTTTGTGGACACCATCCACATGATTGACCAACCCAAGACTCTGCAACTGCACTAGAAAGTTAGGAGTTAGGAGTTAGGAGTTAAGAGTGAGGAGTGAGGAGTTAGGAATTAAGAGTTGTTAGTTGTTAATTGTTCGTAATAGGCTGGTAGGTGGTTGTTTTTAATAACTAAATCAGTTTCAACAAAAAACAACTAATAACTCCTAACTCCTAACTCCTAACCCCCAACCCCCAATCCCTAACCCCTAACTCCTAACTCCTAACTCCTAACTCCTAACTTTTTCTTATTACCGATTAGTAACTCAGATTTAGCAAATGAATATAGCAGTAGTGGGGTTAAGCCATAAAACAGCCCCAGTAGAAGTCCGGGAAAAGCTGAGCATTCCAGAACCACAGGTAGAAGGCGCGATCGCTCACCTACTTAGCTATCCCCATTTAGAAGAAGTCGCGATCGTTAGCACTTGTAACCGCCTGGAAATTTACATTGTGACTCACGAAACCGAACAAGGCGTCCGGGAAGTAACTCAGTTTCTCTCAGAACACAGCAAAATACCTGTGCCTTCTTTACGTCAGCACTTATTTGTGTTATTGCATCAAGACGCTGTTATGCATTTGATGCGGGTAGCTGCTGGTTTAGATAGTTTGGTACTCGGTGAAGGTCAAATTCTTGCCCAAGTAAAAAATACTCACAAACTGGGACAGCAATACAACGGTATAAAAACAATTTTAAATCGATTATTTAAACAGGCTATTACAGCAGGTAAGCGAGTACGTACTGAAACCAGTATTGGTACTGGTGCGGTTTCCATCAGTTCTGCTGCTGTGGAGTTGGCACAGATGAAGATGGCAAATTTAGCCGCTTGCCGAGTGGCGATTCTCGGTGCTGGCAAAATGTCCCGCTTGCTGGTACAACACTTGATTTCTAAAGGCGCTGCCAAGATTTGTATTTTAAATCGCTCCGTAGTACGGGCAGAGGAATTGGCGAAGCAGTTCCCAGAACAAAATATCCAAATTCATTCGTTTTCGGAAATGATGCCTGTAATTACCGCAAGCGATTTAGTGTTTACAAGTACTTCAGCTACTGAGCCAATCCTTGACCGCACTAAATTGGAAATAGTTTTGGAACCTAGTCGCGCACTGATGTTAATTGATATTTCTGTGCCGCGTAACGTCCATGCAGATGTAAACGGACTAGCAAACGTTCAGGCGTTTAACGTAGATGATTTGAAAGCGGTAGTGGCACAAAATCAGGAAAGCCGCCGCAAGTTGGCGCAGGAAGCCGAAGGGCTTTTAGAAGAAGAAGTAGAAGCTTTTGATATTTGGTGGCGATCGCTAGAAACTGTTTCTACTATCAGTTGTCTACGCAATAAAATCGAAAACATCCGGGAACAAGAATTAGAAAAAGCTTTATCCCGTTTAGGTTCCGAATTCGGCGAAAAACATCAAGAAGTTATCGAAGCCTTGACACGAGGTATTGTTAATAAAATTTTACATGACCCGATGGTGCAGCTACGAGCGCAGCAAGACGTAGAAGCAAGACGCCATTGTATGCAAGCACTACAAATGTTGTTCAACCTCGATGCAGGTGAACAATTTAGTTAATCGTTCATGGTTAATAGTTCATGGTTCATTGCCATTAACCATTAACCATTAACCATTAACCATTAACCATTAACCATT
>JBHYDF010000191.1:0-17047 GCA_051861145.1 Nostocaceae cyanobacterium | reverse complement strand
ATGACTAATGACTAATGACTAATGACTAATGACTAATGACTAATGACTATTGACTTTTGAAAGTTTGTAGCTGCAAATATACAAGCAACAGCGCGATCGCTAAAAGTACTGTCGCCGCCGCCGCTGCATAACCAAAATCAAATTGTCCAAATGCTTCTTGGTAAATGTGATAAACCAGTAAATTAGTAGAATTCAACGGCCCACCACCAGTAACTACATAAACTTGCTCGAAACTCCGCAATGTGAAAATTACAGTGGTGACGATCGCAAATATTAAAGTCGGTTGTAATCCCGGTAGGGTAACATGCCAAAATTGTTGCCAAGCATTCGCGCCATCAAGTTCAGCAGCCTCATAGCGACTAGAGGGAATAGCTTGCAACCCTGCCAAAAATACCACCATATTAAAGCCGAGTTGTTTCCAAATACTCAAGATAATTAGTACTGGCATTGCCCAAGTGGTGCTACCTAACCAGGGAATGGCTTCAATACCAATATTACTCAACAATTCATTAACCGGGCCCTCGGTTTGAAATAACCAGCGAAATCCCAATCCAGCAGCAACTAAAGAGATAATTGAAGGCAGAAAATAAGCACTTCGCAACAGTCCTCGCAACGCCAAAGCCTGATTTAACAACACCGCCAGTGCTAAGGGAATAACTAAACTGGGAATAACGGTGGCGATGGTGAAATAAACAGTGTTAATAAGTACCTGCCAAAAATCGGGGTTGAATAGTAAGCGTAAGTAGTTTTTTAAGCCTACCCAGTGTGTACCTGTGGAAGTGAAACTACCAGCAGTAAAGCTGAGGTAAAACAAATATGCGATCGGCCAAATAATAAAGATACCTAGCAAAATTAATGCTGGAGTCAGAAAAAACCACGCTGCTACTGTATCGTTGTCTAGTAGCTGCCTACCAGAAATACGCGAAGATTTCATGTTATTACTTTATCTCTCCTAAACGTCTATAAAATTATCATGAACTATTATAAAAATATTAATAACTTTGAAATTTAAGTTGTTTGTTAGAAATGACAAATATTTGAAGTAATTGAACTACTGAACTATATATACAGCAATCCGCACAGGACTAGAAACCGAGTTTCACAAGAGTTAGCCGGTTTCTGATTTCTCATGAATATTTTATGACTGCTATATCAACTTATATTTTTATCCTTTAACTGAGAAAAATTAGCCCATTGATTTCAAAACAATTCAATGTTAAACAATGTGTAGAAAAACACTTATTTACTTAAGCCCTTGTAGTAATATCATGTAAGCATGATTGTATCTAAATAAACTTGACTTTTAGGTCTCCAGCAAAGAAAAATCCTTAAATATGCTGTAAATGTTCCGATTTTATGTTTCAGGTTGCAGTAAATGAATAAATTTCCTATTTGGCTTTAAGTATATATTGCTAATCCGCTGCAAGATTAAAAGTAATTTTTCTACTTGCATCTACCGGGGTATTGTGTATAATCAAGTAGAGGATGATTCAGTAATAACTGCATGAAGAGAATATGCAAGTTATTAATTTTTTGGTTGTAGATACAGTGGTTTTAGCTTAAACACCAAACGAAGACCACATAAAGTCAATACCTATTTTTTTTTGGTAAATCTTAACAAATAGGTAGAAAGTTTAAGTTTGCATCTATCAGTAATTAAAGCTTTTGAATGTTGCCAATTAACTGTTGTGGGTATGCATAAACATTAATTGGAGTTAACGCTATGTCTTAAATATAGCCAGCAGAAAATTAACGGAGAATTATTGGATAACAAGCGGAAAAACATCAATATGAAGTTACTGTTAGTGTGTACATCAGGTGGGCACTTTTCGACAATGAAAAGTCTAAAATCTTTCTGGTCAAATCATGAAAGAGTATGGGTTACAGACCTGAAGAAAGATACACAAATACTTGAAGAGAGTGAAAAAGTATATTGGTTGCCTTATCAAGCGCCCAGAGATTTATCTACTCTCATAATTAATCTTCCAGAAACATTAAAAATTATTTCTCTAGAACAACCAGATGCGATTATTTCCACAGGAGCAAGTATAGCTATAAATTTTGCTTTATCAGCTAAAATTCTCCAGAAAAGATTTATTTATATAGAGAGCATTTCTCGCGCCCATGAGTTAAGTGTTTCTGGAAGGGTAGTTTACCCGTTTTCCTCGGAGTTTTACGTGCAATGGCCCCAGCTTTGTAAAAAGTATCCTAAAGCAATATTTAAGGGTTACGCATCATGATTGTAATGACATTAGGAACCATTTATTATCCGTTTCAGCGGGCGATTGATTGGTTAATTATCCTGCTAGAGTGTGGGGTAATTTCAGAACCTGTTTTTTTACAGTACGGTACTAGTGATGTTTCCCAATTGGTAGGACACCCATTAGTAACTTTGGAACCGACAGTTAGCTCACAACAATTAATCAAATTAATAGCTGATTCTCGCTTGGTTATTTCCCATGCGGGGCAAGGTTCAACCCGGATGTTGGCAACTCAAGGAATACCTTTTATTCTTTTGCCACGCCTTAAATATTATGGTGAACATGTTGATGATCATCAGTTATTATTTGCAAGGGCTGTGGAACAGTATGGTATCCAAACCTGTTTGGTTATAGAAGAAATGAAAAAAGCTATTTTACAACCACCACCGGTTTTTCAGAAGCAAATTTTCCATGAACCAAAGCTAACAGATCACCTATTAACACTTTATCCCCCTGAATACCAACAGCTAAATCTCACGAAAAAGCCGCTTCAGATTTAATTCTATAAATCACTTTCCTTTGTAGTCGTTTGGGTTTAAAACTGTGAAGGTATCTGCAATTGTACAAAGGCACTGGCTCTTACTACTCGGTTTCAACAGTGTTACTATTGCCTCTGCGGCAACGATCGCTACATTGGCACCTCGAACTTGGACGGCTGGCGCTCAACTTATTTTGCCGGATACCACTACAAACTTAGACGCTAGTTTAGGAACGTTGGGACAACTCAAAGACCAAGGAATTGCTTTCACCAACGAACTTAGCCCTCTTCAAGTTCAGACTTCTATCATCACCAGCGATGATACAATCCGTCCTGTTTGGTTATCCGATCCGGAAAAAGAACAATTTTCCAGTCTTAGTAGTTATAAAAAATTATTTAAAGTAAAGCCTGTTGATCAGTCCACAACTATTCAGATACAAGTTCAAGGTTCTTTATCCGAAGTTGCTAAACAAAGGACTGAAAGATTGATTCAGAGTTACGAACGTCGTCTGAATGAATTGCGCGAAGGTACGGCAGTTTCTAGGCAAAAATTCAGCCAAAATCAGTTACAGCAAGCTGAACGCAATTTGCGTTTAGCAAAAGATAAACTCGCACAGTTCAAACAGTCCACAGGGTTAGTTAGCAATGAGGATCAGACTAAAAATCTGGTTGAAGCTATCAAGTCTACGAGAATGTCGCAAACACAGACAGTTGCCCAAGCCCAAGCAGCAGGAATACGTACCAAAGTGCTATCTCAAAGACTGGGGATGACTCCCCAACAGGCGATGAATTCTTTACGTTTGAGTCAAAATAAGGAGTATCAAGGATTAAGAGAAAAATTATCGGAAATAAATACCGCGATCGCAGTTGCGAGAGGAGATTATACTGACGACCACCCCGCCGTTAAATCATTACTAGAAAAGCGTCAAGAATTAATCGCTGTACTGAACAAACAGCTAGCAACAGTAGTACCAGATGCGGAAGGAATAGATACTAGCTTTGGTGGGAATAACTTTAAAGATACCACTATGGACTTGATTGCAGAGCTAGTTCAGGCTGACTCTGAAACTAAAGCGCTGCAACAGGAGGCATTAAAATATCAGACACAGGTGATTACTCTGCAAACTGAATTAAATAAGATTTCTACCCAGCAAGCCGAGTTGTCAGATTTGCAGCGTAAATACGATATTGCTGAAGGCGTTTATAAAGGTATTGTTGCTCAGTTAGAGCAAGCGAAAATTAGTGCTTTTAATGCCTATCCAGATGTACAAGTTCTCGATTCACCTAGTGTTGATCCTAAACCCACAAGTCCGAAACGCTCTTTGATTGCTCTTGGTGGGATTTTAACATCTGTTTTGGGTAGTGCTGCTTTAATTTCGTTCCTAGAATCTCGTAACCCGCTACTCAAACCAAAGGATCTGCAAGAAATAGAACTACCCTTACTGGGGCGAATTTCTGTTAGTAAATCTTCCAGTTTGGGATTGAATACAGACTCGCAGATTGAAATGGAGTTTCAAAGGCTTGCTTCTACCATTAGCCTCATGTCATTAGATAATCGCCGTTTGATGGTGACTAGCTCAACACCAGGAGAAGGTAAGACAACGGTAACTCTTGGGTTGGCAAAAGCTCTAGTGGTGCTGGGGTTCCGGGTGTTGATAGTGGATGGTGATTTGCGTAAAGCAAAGATGAGTCAGCAGTTTGGCTATATTCTCTCGTCAGATGCCAAGTCTTTGCCTAAACCAATGGAAATTAGTCCTGGGTTGGATCTACTACCAATCGCGCCAAGACGAAACAGTAAAGTAGTCGAATTTGTCGCGCGTGGGGAATTTGAACGTCATCTCAATGCTATTCAAGCCACAAGTAATTATGATTACGTGATTGTGGATAGTGCGCCGGTGGGTGCAACTAGTGAAGCAGCTTTAATGGCTAAAGCGATCGCTAATGTATTGCTGGTAATTAGGTTAGGGGTGAGCGATCGCTATATGGTGCAGGAAACCTTAGAACAATTAATGCGCCACAACGCCCAAGTTATTGGCTTAGCGCTTAATGGTGTCGAGCAACGCTCTGAAGGGTACGTCTACAAGCAGGATAATTCCCAGATTAATTTATGAGACAGCAGGTAATCAGAAAAAATCATCAAGACAGCGATACCCTCTTTCACGGATTAAGATTGCGATGGCAAGCTTTAACTCAGGCAGAACGAGTAGTCTGCTTGGGAATTATCTTGATACCTCTGTGGTGGTGTATTGGCTGGAGTTTTATGCTCTTGCTCTCGGTAATTGGTCTTGCTATTTATGAATTATTTTTTTATAAAAGTATACGCTTATCAAAACCGAGTATAGAAATAATTGCACTTATCATATTTGCTTTTTATCGGTCGATTTCTTATGCACTAAACTCACCAGAAATTGCCCCGCGAGCGCTTGTTGACCCCTTTTTGTCGTGGGGTTGCGGTGGATTGTTACTTTGGTACATCCAAAGCCATCAAATTCGCGTTCGTTTGCAAGTAGCTGCCTGGGCTTTTTCCATCCTTATCTGTATGATGGTGGTTTGGTGGATATTTTTTCATTTTGTTTTATCAGAACCATACTTCATTCCACCCCGAACCCTTTTTGCTGTAATTCTCGACAAGGGATCGCAGTATAATGCAGAACAATTAGGTAGTGTTAGTAATTATTTAGTTCCATACTATTTCAATCAAAAAGGTTTTGGTGGGTTGTATCGCTATACATTCTTTTTTCCACACCCGACAATTTCTTCTTTTGTAATCGGCTTTGCGGGACTGATTATTTTAGATACAAAAAAGCATTTGTGGTATTTACCAATAATATCAGCTTGTACCTTTTTAATTATTATTTGTCAAACTCGTAATGCTTGGTTGGCTCTGTCCATAGTATTAACTGTACGTTGGTTATTCACATTTGGTAAAACTGGAGGAATTACGTTTATTTTGATGTTATTAGCAGTTACCAGCTTTGTCACTCTCTCGCTACCTTCTGTCACAGATTGGATTAGTGAAACCTATACTAATACGATAGAAACTACTAGTAATTTCCGGAAAGATTCCACAGAAGTACGTAATTTAATTTACCAACGTACGTGGGAACGTTTTTTAGAGGAACCCTTGTCAGGACACGGAATAAACGGATCTCCTGTTCAGCCAGGATACGAATTTGCACTAATTGGCACTGAGAGTTTTGTTTTGGGAACCTTGCTGTACAAATCTGGCGTGTTAGGAACTGGAGTTTTTTTGACATTTTTTACATCTTATCTTGCGTGGCTCTACACCACCCGAAAAGATAGACCTTTGTGTTGTTTTATGATGCTGCTCTACTTGTGTCTTAGTTCTTTCGTAACGGAATTTTTGATTCCGGAACTATTTATTGGTTTGCTATGTGCAATGCTAAGTAATCCCAAAACAAATCAATTTAAAGGGACAATACCAGTTAAACGTTTAAATTTTTCTAAAAATTAAATTTGAAGTTTTATCTAGTTTATACCAGTTCAATTAGATACTTTTTTTCTAAACCAACTAACTATATGTGTAAATCTTTAGTTTTGCTTCTCGCACTATACTCATGCTTAAGCTTGATTAACAAGGAGAATCAGAAATGGGTAAACTGATTATCTTACCAGGAACATGCAATACGTTTGGAGGGACAGTAGTTACACTCTCTTTGTTAATCAAAGGATTTGAGCAATGTGGTGAAAAAGAAGCATTGTGTGTCTTAGTAGAAGCTGACTCCCTGACTGAGAAGTATCTACAGGAAGCAGGACAGAGCGCTTACCTAGAACAAATTTCAGCCCGAAGCAAGGCTGAATTTTTGAAAAAAGCACTGCAATGGGTTCATCAGCAACCAAAAGACTATCCGTTGTTGTTGGACAACTGCGTTGATAGTCGCGTGCAACTAACCCTGCTGTCGGCTGTTCCTAGACTGCATTTGAGTGGTCGTTCTGTTTATCACTTTTGCCATGACTTGTCACTTTCATATGATCGCAACTTAGCAATTTCATACAATTATTTCGGCTATTTGCTGAAAAAGCTTACCTTTATTTGTCTTGCTCCCCAAGGAATCTGTAATTCTCAATTTACCGCCAACCACGTTAGTCGCGTAATATCTAATATTCGCGGCATTCTCTATCAACCCGTCGATACCAAACGTTTTTATAATCAAGCCGCATCTACTCTTCCTCTCTCGTTACAACCAATTCTTCAATCTGGGGCAAAGTTAATTCTAACGCCATCGCGAATTAGCAGGCCAGGAATTATGAATGACAAAAACCTGCATTCTCTGATTCCAATACTGGCGCATCTGAAAGCTAGTGGTCATTTCTACCACAGCGTAGTTATTGGGCAAGATATGTCACCTGGTCAAATACATTCTCAAGCATTGCTGGAAAGTGCCAAAAAAGCAGGCGTCGCCGATCGCTTTACTATCTTGCCACCCACGTTTGCTATTGAAGATTACTACCAATATGCTTCTGTCTTAGTCACGCTCGCACCTAGAGAACCTTTTGGACGCACCGTTGTAGAGGCGATCGCTTGTGGTGTACCCGTAGTTGGTAGTAGCACAGGTGGAATTGGGGAAATTTTGAGTTACTGTGCGCCTGAATGGATGGTCGATGCATATGACCCAACTGCCGCAGCTGAGGCAATTATTCGCGTTGCTAATGATGCAGATACACCAAGGATTTTAGCTAAGGCAAAAACTTGGGTAGAGCAGCATTGCACTATGGAGAAATACGCCCAAAAAATGATGGAAATAACTGGAATCCGCAGCAATTCTATCCAAGAAACTTTTTTAAGTGTATAGCCCAATATTGGTAGAGATTGTGCGGGAGAACTTCGCAGTCTTTTAAGAGTGGCATTAGACGTTAGTTACGAGGTAGTAGAACAATTTTTCATTTCTTAAGTAATACAAATGAGCATTTCTTCATTACCAGGTATATCCACGACCAAGCAATCTCAGCAGCCAGATATTTTGGTCATTTCCCGCGTATTTTTTCCTGATGCCGGTGGCATTCAAGAGTATGTCTACAATCGCTGCTTACAAGACCCAGATCGGGTTGTTGTTCTTACCAGTACCTGTGCGGGTGACGAGTCATTTGATCGCACGCAACAATTTCCGGTATACCGGTGGTCAATGCCATCACTGGATCCTTTGGGTACGTTAGGGAGTATTCTCAAACAAATTCTAAATATGGTTTGGTCAGTGGTTATTGGCATCCAGCTGCATCGACTCTACCGCTTTAGCTATATCGAATGGTGCCACGGCTACGATTTTCCTGCTTTGCTGCTGTTAAGCTATTTGTTGCCTGTGGAGTGTTTGATTTACTTACACGGCGATGATGTGCTGTGTCCGCTGAAAAACCCTGTTTTACGCAGGCTATTTGAGTGGACGCTTAGGCGTACTAAAGTCATTGTCTGTAACAGCAGTTTTACTCAGGATTATCTCAAAGCTCATTTTCAGATTACTCGACCTGTTCAAGTTATTCATCCCACCGTTAGACCGGAAAAATTTGGCAAGACCAATTCAGAAAATCTGCATCTGTTGCGTACACAGATCCGCCAAAAACATCAAATTCCTGAAGATGCGATCGCCATATTATCGGTAGGGCGACTGGTGCGGCGTAAAGGTTTTGACCGTGTTATAGAAAATTTGCCAACTTTGTTAGCAGAAGGGCTTGATATCTATTACTTAATCTGCGGTCGGGGTCCGATGGAGTCGGAACTTAGGCAATTAGCTGAGAATTTGGGTGTTACCTCACGGATAATTTTTGCCGGATTTGTACCCGATGACGAATTAGCTGGCTACTATGCCGCTTGCGATTTATTTTCGATGCTAACCTTCTTTGACAGCAAGGTGAAAAGCATAGAAGGCTTCGGAATTGTTTATCTAGAAGCAGGTTATTTTGGTAAACCCGTTATTGCCTCACGAGTTGGAGGTGTGGAGGATGCTGTTTTAGATAAAAAAACAGGTTTGTTAGTAGATCCAAATTCGTCAGAGGAAATGTTAACAGTATTACGTCAGTTGTGTGCAAATAGAGAACTGCGTGAACGCTTAGGTCGCAAAGGTCAGGAACTGGCAACACGTAACGCCCCTGAACGAATGCTTTACAAAATTACTGTGTAAACTTTTTTAAGTAGGAAAATTAGGAAATTAATTAATACAAATATTTCCACAACCATTGCAGTAAATTTTCGTTATTTCTATTTTTAAGGATTTTTAAAATCCAGGTGAGTTATCGAGGGTGTGCAAAAAATTTGAATCTCTTTATTGTTATACAAAGGAACACAAATCATGAGTTTATCGAATACAATAGCAGAACGTGTAGGTAATTACAGCAATCCAAACTCCATTGGATCTCAGTTTAGAGCCAAGCGTATAGCGCCTCTCATTTCCATGATGAGTAAAATCTATGATAAATATGGAGAAGTCAAAATTATAGATATTGGTGGAACTAAAAATTATTGGAATATCTTACCAGAAGGAATCTTAAAACAATACAAACTTAGTATTACAATTGTCAATTTACCAGGTTCAATATTACCCGCGACTGAAGAACATTATCAGTTCATTCATGGAGATGGTTGCAACCTGCATTTTTTTGAAAACAATTATTTTCATATAGCACACGCTAATTCGGTAATTGAGCATGTAGGCGATTGGCAACACATGGTCAGCTTTGCGCGAGAAATAAAAAGGCTAGCACCAAATATATATGTTCAAACTCCATATTTTTGGTTTCCTATCGAACCACATTTCATGTGTCCGTTTTTTCATTGGCTTCCCAGACCGACGCGAATCAACTTAATTATGAATTTTGATTTAGGAAATCATAAACGTTCCAGAACTGTTGATGAAGCAGCTTCTAAGCTAGAAAATTATCGCCTACTAGATAAAAAAATGTTGCAAGAGTTATTTCCAGATGCAGCAATTAAACAGGAGAAAATTTTTGGATTAACAAAGTCTTTGGTTGCCATGCGCTTTAATTAAAAAATATAAAAAAGTAATTACAGCATAGGCAAATAATTAGCAAAATATCCATATTGTTATCATCAAGTACAGGCTGATATTGCATATCCAAGCTTCAATATAGATTGGGAAATGAATTAATATTGAGTATTAAACTTGCGGAACAAGTTAAAGCTGACACAGTTACTAATTAGGATAAGATTCAAAAATGAAAGTAGCTTACGTTACTAGTTACGATGCTCAGTCAATAAGAAGCTGGTCAGGAATTCCTTACTATATGTCTCATGCTCTTAGAGATGTATTTGGTGAACTTGATTATATCGGCCCTTTGACTATAAAAAAGTCAACAAAGTTGAGGTTTAGATTCAAGCAAATGATGTATACATATTTTTTAAAAAAAAGATGTATACAAGACGCAGAACTATCAATTTTAAAGGGCTTTGCTAAACAAGCTAATCGCAAGCTGGCGACTCTTGACCATGATGTACTGTTTAGCCCAGTTTCATACACAATTGCTTATCTTGAATGTAAAAAACCTATTGTGTTATGGGCAGATGCTACATTTGCAGGGTTGATTGATTACTATCCGTTTCATAGCAACTTATGTAAAGAAAGTATAGGCAATGGGATAGCGATGGAACAATCTGCCTTCGACAAGTGTACATTAGCTATATTTTCATCTGATTGGGCTGCCAAAACTGCAATTAAAAACTATCGAATCGATCCAAATAAAGTAAAAGTAGTTTCCTATGGGGCAAATATTGATTGCAACAGAAACATTGATGATATCCAGGCTATAGTTAATTCCAAATCTGTTAGTCAGTGTAATCTCCTGTTTTTGGGCGTGAAGTGGTTCAGAAAAGGTGGAGATGTTGCTCTCGAAGTCGCTAAAAAACTTAATCAATTAGGGCTAAACACACAACTAACAATTATTGGATGTGAACCGATTACAGATACTCCTTTACCTGACTTTGTTAAACATTTAGGGTTTATCAGCAAGTCTACAGAGGAAGGACGCCGAAAAATTGAGCAAGCTTTTCTTGAATCCCATTTCTTAATTTTGCCTTCAATAGCTGACTGCACACCTATCGTTTTCTCTGAAGCAAACTCTTTTGGTATGCCTTGTTTGTCTGTAAATACAGGAGGAATATCCACAATAATTAGAAGTGATATCAACGGAAAAGTTTTTTCAAGAGATTCGGTTATCGAAGAATGTTGTTCTTATATTTCCAACCTATTTACTAATTATTCTCTATATGAGAAATTAGCTTTATCTTCATTTTCTGAATACCAGTCTCGTCTCAATTGGTCAGTTGCAGCAAAAACTGTAAAGCAATTATTTATGCAGACAATGGCTTAAGTTATAGTTGCAGCGTCTCAAGAATACCCCTAACCTACTGCAAATTCATGACTCAAGCCAACTCAACAAAGATTATTAAAGCCAGTCTGTGGATGACTGTAAGCTTTGCCTTGGGAAAAGTTGCTCAGTTAATTTCTCAAATCATTTTAGCTCGCTTGCTATCGCCGGAAGAATTTGGCATTTGGGCAATGGTTTTAATTCTGAGCAACTTTTCAGTTCTGTTTAAAGATGTAGCGATCGCTCAAGTTTTGGTGCATCGGGGTTTCGATGACAAAAAGATAGTCAATACTGTCTATAGCTTGGGTGTCAACATCTCCATTGCTTTGTTCTTTGTACAAGCTATTGCAGGTTTACCACTGTCACAATTTTTTAGCGTACCGCAACTGTTACCATTAACAGCCTTCTCTGCTTTTGTATTTTTAGTTGGTGCAGGAGCAGGTTCTCATACTGCTGTCTTGCAACAGCAAATGAAATTTACGGAGCTAGCCATCTGTGATACCCTAGCTAACTTTGCACGTGTTGGCGCTGCTATTCTTGGTGCTGTCTTTGGTTGGGGAGTGTGGTCTTTTGCTGTGGGTGAGGTGGCTATGGCGTTGGTAGATAGCCTCCTCAAGTACTATTTCAGCCGATACCGCTTTACCTACAGCCTGAGATTAGATCCAAATGCTGTTGATGAGGTTAAGAAATTCATTACCGGAATCTTGGGTAGCAGATTTGCCGTTCAACTCAATACAATGAGCGACAACCTAATTATCGGTAGATTAATCGGTACGCAAGCACTCGGACATTACAACTTGGCTTACCAGTTGGCGATGATGCCCGTATATGCCCTATCTCAAGTTAACCGAGTGATTTTCTCTGTACTGTCGCAGCGAAACAACGAGGACAAGAAAGTTTTTCTTGGTCAGACATTAGAACTGTATGCAGTAATTTCTGCTCCTATTTACGGCGTGGCGTTTTTGATTGCACCTTCGGTGATTCCTCTGCTGTACGGTTCCGCTTGGGTAGAAGCAGTCAATCTTTTTCAGATTGTCTTGATTTCTGCCTATGCGAGGGGTTTCATGTCTATGCTGGGGACTACCCTAATTGCTTTAGACAAGCCGCTCATACCTGCGATAATTGACTGGACATTGGTGCCAGTTTCAATTTCCTCTTATTTTCTGGGCGCAATCTTAGGAGGAAGTAAAGGAGTTGCGATCGCTGTTGCATCTGTAATGGGTATCGGTGCAACTATCTGGTACTGGCTGGCAACTTGTCGTGCAGCTAAGTGGAAAATTGCATTTTTGATTCGGCCTGTTTTTTTACCAACTGTTGCTATGAGTATTATACTCACAACTACATTTAGTATAAATTTATTCTTTAGTCTGAGTTTGTATATGCAACCTATTGTTGTTATTTTTATTTACGGAATTGCACTGACCATCTTTTCCAAAGGTCGCATTCCGCAAATGTTATTTAGTACTATAAAAAATGCTTTTAAAAAATAAAAAATATATTCTCGGCTTCGGAATTAATCATAGACTAATTCTGTTCTTTATGAATTATTATAGCAATCCCAGATAGGTTGTGAAAATTTAAACCTCCAGAAACCCGGTTTCTCTATGAAACCGAGTTTCTCTGCGCTCACAACCTATTTAGGATTGCTATATCTGACTTGAAAATAGGGAGTAGAGAGTAGGGAGTGAGGAAAAGCTTATTTTCATTCTTGTTCTGATGTACGCAATTCATGATGGCTACTTAGTAGGCGATCGCTATTTTTTAAAAAACTTTCAATGAATATGTCCTATTTAGTATTTTCTTTATGCAGATATATAAAATAAGCATAAATTTATACTTTCTTACATCTAATACTGTTATTTCTGAATTATTATGAGAGATAACACGTATCAACGTGTATAAAAAAGCGAGTAACTAGTTTTTCTAACTAACACAAAATATTCGCTTTGCTCTTTTAATCCGTATTTAAATAGTTTCAGTCAATTCAATCACTGATTGAGACTACGGATATTTCATAGTATTCAATATTCCTATTCCCAAAATTTGCGCCAATAAAAAATATTTTCAAATTACCACTGATTGATTGTTTTTATTGGCTAAACAAAGTTGCTATTTGCTTGCAAACAGCAGCCTTGATGATGGGTTTAGGTTTCAGGACGCATTTACCAAAGTTATTAATTGGCAACAACTTAATTCAACAAAGGAGCATAATCTCAATGGCTAATTTGACAGGTACAGTCGCTAGCGAAACCATCTTGGGTAGTAACTTAGCCGATTCCATCGATGCTGGTGCTGGCAATGACATCGTTTATGGTAGAGGTGGAGATGACATCATCAATGGTCGTAACGGTGACGACACTCTGTATGGCGATGAAGGTAACGACAAGATCAGTGGCGGCAACGGCAACGACAGTCTGTATGGCGGCAGTGGCAATGATAATCTTTCTGGCGGTGAAGGCAATGATATCCTTGCCGGTGGCACTGGTGATGACTTATTGTTTGGCGATGCTGCTAATGACCAACTCTACGGCAATGACGGTAACGATTGGCTGACTGGTGGCGCTGGCAATGATTTATTGAAAGGTGGTGCTGGTGCTGATAAATTTGTGTTCAAGAGTATCAACGATGGTACCGACACAATTGCCGACTTTACTGCTGGCATAGATCAGATCCATTTGGCTGATTTGTCATTAGGCGTAAGTAGCTTTGCTTGTGCGGTTTCCGGCGGCTTCCTGAACATATTACAGCAAGGTGCAAATACACTAGTTCAGGTTGATGCTGATGGTGGTGGAGATAGCTTTACCACCTTGGCTGTTTTGAGTAACACCGTAGCCACAGACGTTACAGCTAGCAGTTTCGTTTTCTAAGATTAAGAATGCCTCTTCTCATCCTTTTATAGGAATGAGCATTCAGTATGCTGCTGCTTCTTGTTTAAAAAAACAAGAGGCGCAGCCTCTTTCTTTAGTTGCATCACCTGAGTATTTATCCATAAACTGGCTCACCAACGAATTCGGAATTCTTCTCAACAGCAGTTTTTTGCCAATTATAGTAGTAAAAAAACTTGTACTTCGAGAATTTTCAGCCTTTTTTGAAATTTCCATTTGAGCAATAAATCTATTTGTTTGGAATATCTTTAAATGAACAACAATCTATCTCGGCAATCATTATCACCAGCAGCCTTATCTAACCAAAAAAATGGTAGGATATTCTCGCTCGATTTACTCAAAGCAATTAGTATTACGGCAGTAGTCTCATACCATTCACTCCTAGTACCAAAAGAAACCTATTCACCCGATTTTTTCTTACCTTTAGAAATAATTTTCTCGCCACTGAGGTTTTGTGTTCCAGTATTCTTGACAATTTCATTTTTACTTTTTGAGCGGGGGTTAGCAAAATCGACAGACTCTATTGGGCCAGCCATTAAAAAGCGTTTAGTTAGGCTTTTAATACCAACCGGGTTCTGGTTCGGTATAATGACACTACTCAAGCTTTTGGCTGGAAACCCTTGGTGGGAAGTGATAGGTAATATACCTAAAGGAGAAATATTTACAGGTGCTTATTATCTACTAGTTTTACTACAGTTTATTCCTATTTTTATTATTTTCAGGCACTGGTTTGGCAAACCAATCAATATTTTGGCAACAATATTGCTTCAAGGTATTATATTTCTGTGTATATATGCAATTCCCTCTAGCTCATTTCACGACCAGATACTGAGTACCTTAAAGACAATTGATCGACCTTTATTTATTTATTGGTTTGTATATATGGCTATAGGGGCATATATTTGTAATAACTGGCAACATTTGGTAAAATTATCTGCTCGAATCAATATAAAAATAAAAGCAAATTTGCTGATTTTATACTGTTTAATCCAGGCGGTCGAGAGCTACTACTTCTATAATTTGTTTAATCATCAACTCCGACCTTTTGAATACATCAGATTTTCTTGTATTTTGAGCGTATTTGTGGTTTTTATTGCTTTTATATCTGTACAAGAAAAAGACTTGAATTCATGGATTGGCAAGTTAGTTTCCACACTATCTAAGTATAGCTTGGGAATTTTTTGTATCAATGGTGTTTTGTATCATCCAGCTTTATCAGTAAGCCAACGCTTGTTCAGTGAAGCTACATTTAGTCTATCAGAAATTCTTATTATCAAACTTATATGTTGGATAGGACTGCTGGCTGTTTCTTTGGGTTTATCTAAGTTATTGGATCGGGTTGGACTGGGAGCAGTTGTACGCTAAAATAATAGATTTTTTGTAGCAAAACTCTGAGAAAAGCGCTGTACGTAAAAATTAAAGGCATGAGAACATCCTTTACCCTTTTACCTTTTCCCATTAGTATATTTATTTGGCATCTACAACTAACCTTCCCTGCCATTATGACGCTTAGCCCTAATTCTCTTCCTTGTCTGATTTCTCCTAATATTAGCGGCAACTCCTTCACACAAGGAACTCCTTTGAAATTAGCAGTCATGGCTTCTGGCAGTGGCAGTAACTTTGAAGCTGTTGCCCAAGCAATAAAAAACGGACAACTCAACGCCCAAATTCAAGTTGTAATTTATAATAATCCAGAGGCATATGTTGCAGTGCGGGCGGCTAACTGGGGTGTGGCATCTGTGCTGCTTAACCACCGCAACTATAAAAGCCGTGAAGATTTAGATCAGCAAATTGTGCAGACTTTGCAGCAGCACAATGTAGAATGGGTAGTTATGGCTGGTTGGATGCGGCTAGTAACGCAAGTATTGATTGATGCCTTTCCCAACAAGATTATCAATATTCATCCCAGCTTGTTACCCAGTTTTAAAGGTGCGCGTGCCGTAGAAGAAGCCTTAGCTGCTGGCGTCAAAATTACCGGCTGTACGGCGCATCTAGTTTGTCTGGAAATGGACAGCGGTCCCATTATTATGCAAGCGGCGGTTCCTATTCTACCTGATGATACACCAGAAACACTCCATGCCAGAATTCAAGTTCAGGAACATCGGATATTACCGCAAGCGATCGCCCTTGCAGCACAAAAACAATTAAAATCTACACCCATTCATTCGTAATCAGCTGTTCCACTTTTAACTATCACATAATCTTGCACTCAGCCGTGAACTAAAGTTCCGGCTAAAAGCTTAAACCCGTTAAAACGGGTTGAAAAGGTCATTTTTAGTCAGCTTTAGCTGACTTCAGCTATAAGCCCGAATTTTAATTCAGGGCGTTTTTTAAATTGCTGTAAGAAATTACTAATGACTAATGACTAATGACTAATGACTAATGACTAACCTTCCACAAATAACTAGAAACCAAATTTGTAATTACATGAGCGATGATTGGTACTAACAAGTTACCACTAAGCAAAGCACTATATCCCAGTATTAACCCAACAATACTTGCCCAAACTACATAAGGCCATTGTTGGGAACCGCTAAGATGCAAAACACCAAAACAAATACTTGAAAAGATAACTGCTACGTCATCCAATCCCAAAGCTGGTAGCATCACACCGCGAAATAATAATTCCTCACTCAACCCCGGTAAAAGTCCCAACCAAATTAAGTCTGGTAAAGCCAGGGGTTTAAGTACTATTTCTAAATAATAATCAGCACTTTTACGGTAGGGAGGGCAATATTGATATGCTAAGCCACTCAAACCAGTGATGCTTAACCCCAAACCTATTCCCATCAATAACTCCCTTTCGTCCCAGCGCCAAGACATCAAGGAAAAATTGCCAAAGTACAACCACAGCTTGGCGACTATCCATAAAATTATCGCAGTCACTCCCATCGCCACTAAAACTTGGGTGCGTGTCAAATATGGTATTTCTGGTTCTTGGTTTGGCTGTTGAGTCACGGGTTTTTAGGGGAGTAGGGAGTAGGGAGTAGGGAGTAGGGAGTAGGGGCTAGGGGAGGGGGGACTAGGAAGAAACTACTAACTAATGACTAATGACTAATGACTAATGACTAATGACTAATGACTAATGA
>JBHYDF010000190.1:0-17095 GCA_051861145.1 Nostocaceae cyanobacterium | reverse complement strand
GTAGCAAGTGGCGTGGGTTGGGGGGATCAGATTTTCTTTATAAATGACCTCTAACTCCTAATTCCTAACTCCTAACTCATAACTCCTCACTCCTAACTCTTAACTCCTAACTTCTCATGTTAAGTAATGTATCAAAAAAGATTTCTGAAAATAACAAAATTGATTTCATAAAATGACCATACACCTAAATGAGACGAGTGCTAAATTTAGGGTGAAAGATTGTATTAATTTACATTTATCCTCCTAAAGGAGGCAATATTATGTCTGAAAGAGAAAAACAAGATTTGACTTCCTCAGCAGTTCCATTCTTTGCCCGTTACCTAGAAGGACAATTCAGTGAAGACTTGTCTGTGGAAGAAATGGAAAAAGTCACAGGTGGAAGTGAAGTTGTAACACAGAGGTATCCCTCAGACCAAGAAGATGCTGTGACGCTGGCTTTTCCGTCTGATGAAGAGGTTGCAAATCCCGGAGACACGGGTTCTCAAGACTTTTCATTTCCAAAGTTGGATTTATCATCATTGTTTGGAAAGTTTGGAAACTTTGGAAAAAAATAATTATTTAAAGCTGAAATTATCATCAAAACAGTAAGATATCAGCCTACGGTTACTGCTTTCCTTTCTTGATATAAAACAAGTGTAATATTTATAGGGCGATCGCAAACAAAAAAAATGACTATTTTAATCATTACCCATAGCCAAGATAACGAAAGCATACCTCTGGTTATGCAAGCGATCGCCAATCAAGGAGGGAAAGCTTTTCGTTTTGATACTGACCGGTTTCCCACAGAGGTACAACTAGAAGCATACTACGGCACGGGATACGAGCGATTCATTTTAACTGACGGTGATGAACAACTAGATTTAAATCAGGTGTTCGCAGTTTGGTATCGACGCATCGCGATCGGGGCAAAAATTCCCAAAAATATGGATTCACAATTGCGACAAGCTTCAATAGGTGAATCTCGCGCCACAATCGGGGGAATGATTGCTAGCATCAAAAGTTTTCACCTCGATCCCTTGCCAAATATCCGCCGCGCAGAGAATAAGCAACTTCAACTGCAAATTGCACGAGGATTGGGTATCGATACGCCGCGCACTTTGATTACAAACAATCCTCAAGCAGTCAAAAAATTTGCGCAAGAGTGCGAAGAAGGTTTAATTACAAAAATGCTTTCTTGCTTCGCCGTTTATGATGAACAAGGGCGAGAGAAGGTTGTTTTTACAAATCCAGTTGCATCCGAAGACTTGGATAATCTTGATGGGTTGCGTTTTTGTCCAATGACGTTTCAGGAGAAAATTTCTAAGGCGCGAGAACTGCGGATAACAATTGTTGGAAAGCGTGTGTTTGCTGCTGCGGTTGACTCTCAAGCTTTGGAAAAAGCTCGTTACGACTGGCGACGACAGGGAATTACTTTACTCGATGCTTGGGAACCTTACCAACTACCTCAAAATTTCAAACAGAAACTGCTCAAATTAATGTCGTTTTTTGGTTTGAATTACGGGGCTATTGATGTAATTGTCACGCCAGATGGCCGGCATGTATTCTTAGAAGTTAACCCAGTTGGGGAATTTTTCTGGTTGGAACGTTGTCCAGGTTTACCGATATCTGAGGCGATCGCGGAAATTTTGATTAGTCAGTCGCAAAACTAATGCTGGTTTATCTAGATCGTGCAGCAGTCGTAAATACTTGAGGAATAGAAATCCCATCTGGTAAGTGACTCAGGGTAATGACTCCACCCATCATGGCAGGGACAATACCGCCCATGAATAAATCGGCTCCTGTCAAATACAATCCAGGTAAGGGAGTTTTGACGCATGTCCAAGCCCGATTTTCGCTTTTAAAGCGCTCATAGACAATGGGCAAACCGTAAATTCCCCCTTTAGGATGAGCTGTGAAATGTTCGCTAGTCAGAGGGGTTGAAAGTTCCTGATACTCCACTAGGTTAGCAAATCCTGGATAGTGCCGCTCCACCAGATTAATTAATGCCTGACTCAAAGACTGCTTTAAGGCTTGATAGTTCTCATCTCGGTGCAGCCAGGGTTGATCTCGCCAATAAGCAAAAACATCATAATCTGTCCAAACGAGAATTTCTGCGGTGTGCGCTTTGGCTTTTGGGTCTTTCAAGGATGGGAAGGAAAGATAAGCCTGGATTGGTTTGGCATCCTTCACCCACTCTCCTCGCTTGGCATAAATTTCATCATGGTCAAATTCCTCATAAATCCAGTGGTTTTCACCCTGAAACCCAAGCTGACGCGGATCACTCGATAACCCTAAGTACAGGGTGATATTTGTCGCTAATGGATGCTGTTCTACAAATCTTTTTAGGGATTCTCGGAAAGAAATTGGATAGTCTTTTGGAATCAGCTTCAGATAAGTTGTAGCTGCTCCCGTATTTGATACAATCGCTGGTGCATAATACTCCTCATCAGGAGAGCCTTCTTTGGTATTTACCTTACGAACTTTGACTCCTACTGCCCGTCCGTTTTCAATCAGCACCTGAGTAACTTCCCGGTTTAATAGAAATTGTCCCCCGTGTTCTTCTACAATTGCCTTTACACTCTCCGCGATTGTTCCGGCTCCTCCCACTGGGTAATAACCGCCATTAAGGTAATGGTTGACAACAGTAGCGTGGCAGGGAAAAGAACTGATGCTGGGAGGTAGCCCATAGTCTCCCCACTGCGATGCTAGCAACGCTTTGAGTTGCGGATTTTGGAAATGGCGGTCTAAATAGGCTTTTGTGGTTAGTTCCATTTTGGCTGGATTCCACAATCCCCATAAATAGCCCAGTAGCTTAAATAAGAAGGAGCCATTTTTCTGCATCAGATACCAAAAGTAGGAAGTTGCCGCTTTGGAAATATCGTGGAAGTATTGCTGAATTGCTCGCTTTTCTTGGGGAAATCGCTCTATTAAATCGGCAATGTAGCGTTCTTTACTACTATGAACGTCAAAAGTCAATCGTGGGTAGACAAATTTCTCGAAGGGGTCAGGCATTTTTGACCACTGCACCCCTTTGTTAGTAATCAGGTCAAATAGGCTACGCATTGACGAATTTTCACCCATTTGCCCAACGTAGTGAATACCTACATCCCAGTGAAACTTTTGACGCTTAAAGTCATGGGTAAATCCACCTGCCTTGAAGTGGCGCTCCAGCACTAGGACTTTTTTGTTCCGCAATTGAGCCATTAAACTGGCAACAGTTAAAGCTCCAATTCCCGAACCAATTAAGATTAGGTCATATCGGTTTTCTGAAGATTTTTGAGTTTTCATATTAGCCTCCTGTCTTGAAAAAGGGAGTAGGGAGTGGGGAGTAGGGAGTAGGGGAAGAAATCTTTTTAATGGCAAGGTTTGTGGGATTTTCCCGTGATTGACTGATTTGAAAGCATTTCGTTAGTCAGTAGGGGCACGGCAATGCCGTGCCCCTACTGAATCTCGGGTTGTTCTGAATTGCGTTTGAACAAACGTAAAAGGCGTGCTTGCTGCCACATTCCCAGCCCTGTTATTGACAGAAGGGGAATGACAACAAACTGCATAAGCGCGGTAAATGCTCTATCGCTATTCCAAGGCGAATAAACGTATGTTCCAATGAATGCGGAACCAATAATGTGGCTCCAGCGTAGAGTAATTCTTAGGGTTTTATTAGACATGGTTTAATCACCTAATTGACTAAGTGAAAAGGTATGTTTACACTGTTAACATAAGCTTAGCTTTGGTATGTTTACGTTGTCAACATATTAAGACTAAAATTGTATTAAAAGATGTAAAGATAATGAATACAGAACGAGAAACCTATCACCACGGCGACTTGCGCCAAGCCTTGATTGATGCGGCTTTAGAACTAATAGCGGAAAAAGATGTAAGTAGCTTATCGCTGAGGGAGGTTGCCCGTCGGGTGGGAGTATCTCATGCTGCTCCCTATCGGCACTTTGCTGATAAAGATGCCCTGCTGGCTGCTGTAGCAGAGGAAGGCTTTCAAACACTCACTCAACAGCTTAAAGAAGCAGTGCAGCAGGCAAATAGCGAGCCAGTGAAACAACTGGAGGCTAGTGGAATTGCTTATGTAGATTATGCGATCGCCCATCCATCTCACTATCGAGTTATGTTTGGAGCTTATGGGGCGAATGAGAAGAAACACCCATCTTTATCAAAAGCATCCATGCAAGCATTCATGGTGTTGGTGAATGTGATTGTTGAGGGACAAAGCGCAGGAGTGATGCGATCGGGAGAACCAAAGCAACTGGCATCAGCAGCTTGGGCAGTAGTGCATGGACTGGCAATGCTGATTATTGATGGTCAATTGCCAGTAATAGAGAGCGGAGAAATCGATGTTTTATCAGGGTTTGTTGTCCATGTGTTCGCCGAAGGATTGGCTATTCATCATTAGTTGGTTGACGTTAATAGTTAAGCGTCAACCGTCAACACAAATCAGAATTACAATTAACGTTTAATGTGAATTCAAAAGGGAAAGCTTTTTGTTAACCCTGATTGCAATAACCCACTTGTTTTTGGAAAAGCAACCACAGATAGACAACAAATAAAATTACTTCCTTATCTTCCCCCCGAAACGGGGGGAATTAGGGGGGTGGACACAGATAGATAATCATCTGTGTCTATCTGTGTCCATCTGTGGTCGATTTCTAAAACCTAATTTTGCCTGCCGTTTTAATTCACATGGCTGCGGTTATTACATAATCTAAACTTATGTTAAGTATAGGTAAGCAAACAGCTTTGTATCTTGAGATAAGTTACCAAACCGGAAATTTATCTAAATTTCAGGGAATTCTCAGGAAAAAAGCTTATTCTCTACAGTAATTGGGAGTGAATTCCTTTAAAATGTGCCGTTTACTTGCTTACCTTGGTTCACCAGTTTCTCTGGAACCTCTGCTTTACCAACCGGAACACTCGCTGATAGTCCAAAGCTATAAACCTCAGGAAATGCTTTCTGGAACGGTAAATGCTGATGGCTTTGGTATCGGTTGGTATCACGTTCAAAAAGATACCGAACCGTATACCTACAAAAATACGCTGCCTATTTGGAATGACATTAATTTACCTAGTCTCAGCCGCTATGTAGAATCAGGGTGTGTGCTTTCCTATGTTCGCAGTGCGACACAAGGTCAAGCACTGGATTTTAGTAACTGTCAACCATTTCAGTATCAGCGGCTGTTATTCATTCACAATGGTCGCATAGAGAACTTTCGGCAAACACTATATTTACCAATTCGCAAGCAGCTAAATGATGAAATTTATAAATGGGCTGGTGGGACTACTGACTCCGAACATATCTTTGCTTTACTGCTGTCTCAGTGGCAAGATCACCCAGGTAAAAGTTTAGAGCAGGCGTTACAGGTAACATTGTTAAAACTGGCAGAGATGGCACAAAGTCATCAAAGCTACGTCTCAGCCAACGTAGTTATTAGTGACGGAAATCGCCTCATAGCCTCTCGCTTTAGTACAGAAGCACCTGCTCCTTCTCTTTACTGGACAGCTAACGATCCAACTTTCCCCAATGGCGTAATCATCGCCTCAGAACCGCTTTTTGCCGGAAATTGGACTTCTTGCCCAGAAAACAGCATTATCAGTGTGGAAAAAGACTGTGATATCAGAATTGAGCAAATCTAATTTAAAGGAAATAATTTTTTGCGCCTTTACTGACTGTCGCGCCAAAACTCTAGCCCTGTTCGAGGAAATAGACGAAGCTACCTTATGCTGTCAGGCTCATCCGGACTTTAGCCCCGTTGGTTGGCACTTTGGGCATATTGCCTACACTGAGTCTTTATGGCTACTAGAACGTAGTGCAGGCTTACCATGCATGTTTCCGCAATACCGCAAGCTGTTTACGGCTGATGGTTTACCAAAATCAGAACGTGTCAAATTACCCAACCAAGAGGAAATTCGTTATTACTTAGATACAGTCAGAGAAAAAGTTCTGAATTACCTAGAAGTAGCTGATTTAGAAACAGAAGAACGTCTTTGGAGTTTTTTGCTTCAACATGAAAGCCAGCACAGCGAGATTATCACCTTTATATTGGAAATGCAGCGTTTTGTAGGGCAGGCGTCTCACCTATCAAAATACCAGGGCGGGCAAGATGCCCAACGCCAGTCGCTACAACGGGGGAAACCCCAACCCCAGTTCCCTACGGAGGGAAACCCTCCTTCAGGACTGGCTCCGCAACGCGCTGGCTCCCCCACAAGCGTTAAATCCAAAATCACGGCAGTCGCTACAACTTTGGGAACCAAAGCAACGCGCTGCCTCCAAAATCACGGCAGTCGCTACAACTTTGGTCACATGAGCAACGCGCTGCCTCCAAAATCCAAAATCCAAACTCCTGCCGAGATGATCCAAATTCCCGGTGGTGAATTTGAGATGGGTAACGACTCAGAAGATGCTTTAGATAACGAACGTTTGAGACATAGAGTATATTTAGACACCTACTGGATTGACCGCTACCCGGTAACTTGTGGGCAATATCGAACATTCATGGAAGCTGGAGGTTACGAAAATGCGCAGTGGTGGTCAAAAGCTGGCTGGGAATGGCTGCAAACAGAGAAAGTGAGACAACCTCTTTACTGGCATGATGATTCAGCTTGGGATAACCATCCGGTTTGCGGTGTCAGTTGGTATGAGGCGGAAGCCTACGCGCAATTTGTAGGTAAGCGCTTACCCACAGAAGCTGAGTGGGAAAAAGCAGCCAGTTGGGATGAAAAAACTAATTATCACTGCATCTATCCGTGGGGAGATGAAGAACCAACACTTTTATATTGCAACTATGATACTAAGATTCACAAGACAACGGCAGTAGATGCCTACCCTGCTGGACAAAGCGCCTATGGTTTGTACGATACTTTGGGCAATGTCTGGGAGTGGACAGCTACCTGGTTTGATGGCTATGAAGGCTTCAAGTATTATCCTTACATTGGGTACTCGCAAGTTTACTTTGACCGTCAACATCGCGTTTTAAAAGGCGGAAGTTGGGCAACTCGTCCTTGGGTGTTACGATGTAGTTTTCGTAACTGGTATCAACCCCGCATACGCCAAATTTTAGCGGGGTTTCGTTGTGCTAGAACATCGATTTAGTGCGTATACCAGAACGAGAATGAAAATAAGCTAGCACTGCCCAAGTTAAGCCCTGAAATAAATTTCGGGCTGAAAGCTTAAACCCGTTAAAACGGGTTAAAAAGCATAGCCAGTAAGCTTTAGCTTACTTGAGCTTTGATCTGTGAAATTTATTTCTTGGCTCTTAACAAGCGCGCCATTCAGGTATAAACAAAGTAAAAATAGGGCGGGCGAGACGCTCCGAAGTTTGCCGGAAAGAACATCTTCCCGGCAACTTCTCTCCACCCCACAAGAACAATAAATCTCTTGTGGGGTGGGCGTCTCGCCCGCTCTAGTGGTTCATTTTTTCATTTTTAATTGTTTTAACGAAAGTGAGAAAAAAAGTAATTTTGTCCCTAGTTTGTCACCTCAGAAAGTTTAATTTCAAATAAAGAGAGCAAAAACAAACAATCTTTACTTAAGAATACACCTCAAGCTTGTAAGCTTGAAGGTCGTTTTGTTTTGACCATCACTCTTTGAAGGAGAATTTTTTAGATATGACATCATTTGAACAAGTAAAAGTTTCAAATTTAGTCTTAGAAGTTACAGAGTCTACTTTTCAAGAAGAAGTATTAGAAAGCAAGATTCCTGTTTTGGTAGTATTTTGGTCTCCTAATTGCATTGCTTGTAAGCTGCTAGATACTGTAGTTGATGAAGTGGCATGGCAATACGCTTCTGTTGTGAAGTTCGTTAAAGTTAACGCGAACGAAAATAGCAGCTTAGTTGGTAAATATGGTATCCGCAATGTTCCGACATTGATTGTTTTCAATCAGGCTCAGAGAGTTGACATGATTGTAGGCGCTGTTCCTAAAATCACTTTCAACAAAACCTTAGAAAAGTATCTTTAAGCTCAACGCTCAATAATGCATGTGGGTATGATGTAGATTTGTACTTGTGGACTTGTTCATAATCTTGCATAATTTTGAACTAAACCTTAAAAAAAAGGGTTTTTAACCTAAAAATCAAGGTGATTGGTTTTAAAATCGCAAAAAAGCCGGTTTTTGGAACGAATGCAAGATGTGAGCTTGGCAAAATATTGCGATCGCGAATTTTACAGGTTGACTGTTTTACCCATCATTTCTAAAGAAAAACAACAAAATCTCTGCTGGAAGCGTTCCAAAAAAAATCCTTCGAGAGAAACTCAACCTGTAATTCGCATCTACCAGAAAAAATTTGTAATCTCGCTACACGAACTCACAATGGTGGAAGCAAACCTGGTTAAGCAGGAAAATATATTCAGTGCTGTACTACCTGAAGAAGGGCGCTGGGTGCTATTCTCAACGATTCTGGCGTCAAGCATGGCTTTTATCGACGCCTCAGCACTAAACGTCGCCCTCCCGGCATTACAGAACGACCTCCAGGCAAGCGGCGCACAACTACTGTGGATTATCAACGCTTACCTACTAATGCTCGCTGCGCTGATCCTAGTTGGCGGATCGCTGGGCGATAAGCTAGGTCGCAAAAAGGTGTTTATGTTCGGAATCAGCCTGTTTATGCTGGCTTCGCTTGCGTGCGGGTTCGCTCCAACCACCGAGTTATTGATCGAGGCGCGGGTAGTACAGGGCATCGGCGGTGCGATGATGATTCCTGGCAGTTTGGCAATCATCACTGCCTATTTTGAGCCAAAACAACGTGGTGAAGCGATCGGCACGTGGTCGGCAGCAACGACGATTGTGACAGTAGCTGGGCCTGTGCTGGGTGGCTTTCTAGCGGATGCCGGATTGTGGCGCGGAGTCTTCCTAATCAATCTGCCGCTAGGGTTGACCACGTTACTGGTGCTTTATTTCAAGGTTCCGGAAAGCCGCAACGAAGAAATTTCCGGAAAAATCGACTACCCCGGCGTAATTCTGGCAACCCTCGGATTAGCAGGGCTGACATACGGTTTTATCTCCCTAGACGACCTGGGATTGACAGATCCGCGCATTTATGGTTCGTTACTTGGTGGTATTGTCGCACTGGTGGCTTATGTGGTCGTCGAAGCACGTTCTAGCCACCCGATGATGCCCCTGCACTTATTCAAGTCATATACTTTCAGTGGTACTAACCTGCTAACTTTATTCCTGTATGGAGCATTGAGCGTGGGTACCTTCTTCTTATCGCTGAACTTAATAGAGGCGCAGGGCTACAGTCAGTCAATAGCCGGATTTGCAGATATGCCCTTTGCACTGCTACTAAGTGGACTATCACCCTTAACAGGTCAGTTAGCAGACCGCTACGGTCCACGTCTACCACTGATTATTGGGCCTTCTCTCGCTGGACTGGGGTTTTTATTGATGGCATTCGTCGGTCTTACCCATGGGCCTTCGGACTACTGGACGACCTTTTTTCCGGGGATTATGGTATTTGGGCTAGGCATGGCTATTACCGTAGCGCCACTGACAACCGCCGTGATGGGTTCTGTGGCGACAGACTACGCGGGAACAGCATCAGGAATCAACAATGCAGTTTCGCGTACGGCTGGAGTGCTAGCGATCGCGATCGTCGGTTCAGTCGCGCTGTGTACATTTGCGGGAGCATTGCAAGACTACACCGCTAATATTCACCTCTCTCATACAGCGCGGACTTTACTCCAGTCCCAGGCAAGGCAACTCGGTCAAACATCTCTGATAATGGGGGTTGCGCCTGAAAACGTCCATGCGGTGGAAACGGCAATCAAGCTAGCCTTCGTTGATACTTTCCGGGTAGTGATGCTCATCTGCGCGGCTATGGCATGGTTAAGCGCACTTATGGCAGCGCTTTTGGTCAAGAATGGGGATTCCGCTGCAAAAACTCCCAATTCTTGATAGCGCCAAAACCCAACTGTTTTTCTCTCTCTGAAGCATTTTACGCTCCTGCTGTTGTGCATTTTTTATGCACAACAGTTTTTCTATTTGTAGCTGTGCTGATATTAAGTCCGCTTAATCACTTATTATTTCCCAAGAACCCCACCCCGGTAAAGCTACGCTTCACCTCCCCTCCCCGCAAGCGGGGAGGGGCGGCGCGGGGTGGGGTGCAGTTGACTACAAATTAAGATTTTCAGCCAATTGAATGAGTATATATGACATTAGTAGCCGATTTCATGGGAAAATAGAAATTTGTGTTTCATTGGCTCGCGGGTCTAGAAACCATTTGGGTAAAGCGATCGCCGGAGCGATCGCAACCTATACAGCCAAGTAAACGGAGGAACAATGTCAATATTTAAACCTGCCAACAGCAGTGTTAGTTCCGAAAACAGCATTGAAAACCGCTTACAAATACAGCGTCTACTAGAACCAACCTTGGTTATTTCTGCTGGAAGTGATGTGGTCAAAGGATTAACTCAAACCCCGAAAACCCTTCCACCGCGTTACTTTTACGATGACCGTGGTTCTGAATTGTTTGAGCAAATCTGTGAATTACCAGAATATTATGTCACGCGTACTGAAACAGTAATTTTACAACAATACGCTGCGGAAATTACGCAAAGAACAGGCGCTTGTGAAATTATCGAGTTGGGTAGTGGTAGTTCTACCAAAACTAGAATTTTACTAGATGCGTATCAGCAGCAAAGTTTACCTCTGCGCTATCTTCCAATTGATGTAAGTGCAGGTATACTCGAAACGAGCGCTAGACAACTACTGGCAGATTATCCATCACTACAAGTTTATGCACTGGCTGGAACTTACGAAGTCGCGCTTTCTCAACTCGAACCCAGTCAATTACCCAATCGGATGATTTGTTTTGTCGGTAGCACCTTGGGTAATTTGAATCCTCAAGAATGTAATGTTTTCTTGTCCCAAATTACAGATGCTTTGCGAGTGGGAGAGTATTTCTTATTGGGAATAGACTTGCAAAAGCCAAAAGATATTTTGTCAGCCGCTTATAACGATAGTCAAGGAGTGACAGCGGCATTTAACATAAATATCTTGGAACATCTGAATTGGAAATTTGAGGGCAATTTTGATACAACACAATTTACTCACCATGCATTTTATAACGAGACAGAAAATCAAATTGAGATGCATTTGAAAAGTGAGCGATCGCAAACTGTGGAATTACACGCCCTCAACCTCAAAGTACACTTTGAAGCAGGCGAAACAATCCGCACCGAAATTTCGCGTAAATTCAACCTGAATACCATTCCGCAGGAACTCAAAGCTAAGGGTTTAGTACCGCGAAAAGTGTGGACTGACGAAAATCAATGGTTTGGTTTGTTGCTGTGTCAAATGCAAGCATAGTAATTACCCAAAAATAAATTTCGCGGTTCATAGCTAAAGTCCGTTGAAACTGACATCTTGCATTATTCTTAACAAGCCTAAAATTTAGCCCGGAAATAAATTTCGGTTTGTGTAGAGACGTGCCATGGCACGTCTCTACATTAGCTAAAAGCTTAAACCCGTTTCCAACGGGTTTAAGCTTTTAGCCGGAAATTTATTTCCAGGCTTATTCTATAAGTTACGTTTGCGAAATCAAGGAAAAATTGGTGCTTTTGCGCAGTTGGTACAAAAATACCAATAAATTCAGAAATGAATGAAGGATTTTCAAGAATTGATAAAATTTTCTGATTATGCACTTTCAAGCAAAACATCAACTTCATAACTGATGCTGGTTGGGTGGGGAATTGGCGACCCATCTTCAAGCATCCCCTCGATATGAAATTCAATAGCTTCGGCAATTAGCGCCTTAACTTCTTCCAAAGTTTCACCCACAGCTACACAACCTGGTAGATCGGGGACGTAAGCACCGTAGCTATTTTCCCCTTTTTCGATCACAACTGCATAACGCATCACTCTTCCTCCAAACCAGCCTGTTTCCAAATACTTTTAAGCGTACCAATTGGCACATCAACATTTGGCTTACCAGACACTGTAACAGTACCAGGTTTATCGAAATGTTTAAACTGCCGATGACTACCTTTAGTTCTGGCAAGATACCAACCATCAGCTTCTAGTCGCTTGATAACATCACGTACTTTCATGTTACTGCTTATCTGCACAGGTGAAATTTCTGTTACAGATAGAGTGCCTTATTCAAATATAAAAGTAAATCAATTTTGAGACTGCTTGTTTTACAAAATCAACCAATAGGACGATTACCGGGAATAACTGCATGAATAAACTCACTACCTGATGCAGGAAAACCTCTTTTATAACAAGCCTCTTCCGGTTTACCCCATCCCATCTGCAAAACTATTTCCAAAAAATTAGATTTCTCAAAACAACATAAACTAGCCCATTCTGTTCTTTGGGCAATTCTATCAACATCAGCTTTTATTATTTGTCGGTATTGTTTCCCGTGATTAACACTTAAATACAAATCCATCCCAACAGCAACTTCATTCCAAAATTCCAAAATGGAATTTTTCGCAGCCTTTAATATATCTAAATCACTGGATAAAGCAATTAACTGATTATCTACTTCCGGATAACGCAAGGTTTTACCTTTAGCTGTCACCTCTCGCCAGACAATTCCGGAAATTAAATTTTCTCTTTGATAATCATGAATGGCGGCTTTAAAATCTTGATAAGCGGTAAACTTTTGCAGCCCATCAGTTCTGATAAACTGGTCAATTACAGGATTGCCAGAGACAGTTATCTCTAACTTCAAGCGATCGCCCTTCAGACAAGCTTGACGTTCGGCTGCCAAAATTTCGATTAGCTCCTCTGTAGTATAAACCTTTGACATCAGAACACACTCTATTAGTCATTAGTCATTGGTCATTAGTCATTAGTCATTAGTCATTAGTCATTGGATTTTTCCCTATTCCCAATGCCCCATGCCCAATGCCCAATTCCCCATTCCCCACTCCCTACTCCCTATTTTCATATTATTCCTTGCATTTGTAGAATATATGGTATCTAATAGCACTAAAAAATAGGGCAGACTAAATTTGTCTGCCCTCAAAATTACTCAGTTAACTCACTATTTAATTCATTGAAGGAGCGACGCTTTAATTCCACTGATTCGGAGCGTGGTAGCAAATCAAACACTTTTCTGAATCTATCGTCTATTTCTTCATAAGGCACTTGACCATTTTTATTCAAAACTACCTGACCCGACTTATCGAACACCACGACTTGGGGAACACTTCCGGAGTAGTAATAACCCGGTTCCTTTGAATCATAAGTTTGTTTGGGTGGAATGGTATCGACATTGACGGGGATAATTTCTGCTACCCCACCATAATAGGCTTGCACTCGTGAAACCACGATCGCGTATTGCTTGCAATCGCTGCTGTCATCGACATAAAACACTAACAGCGCCGGTTTATGCTCTCCTAAAGCCGTTGCTAGAGTTGCTCTGGGGGGAACCAGTGAACCATTACCAGCATAAACCACATAAATATTTCCGTCGTATCTGTCATCATTAATACCCGCTACTGCTGGTGGCATACCAAGGATGAATAGGCACGCAAGCAGCAAGCATAGGGACAAAAAACGTCGCCAGTGAGTAAGTAAATTTGGTAAAAATTGCAACTTTATGCCTTTCATCAAAAAGAACCTTTGAACCTCTATTTCTTCCTGAGTTTGTGCTGAATTCAGCAGACCGGGGCGGATATATAATTACGCCTGCTACCAATTTTTAAGATAACGCTTAAGGGGGGAGTAGGGAATTGGGAATTGGGAATTGGGAATTGGGCATTGGGGAGCCAGTGCGTTGCTCTGGTTTCCAGAGTTGTAGCAACTGGCGTCATCGGGCATTGGGCATGGGAAAATCCAATGACTATTGACTATTGACTATTGACTAATGACTAATGACTAATGACTATTAAATTTGCAACTGCTGCCTATAAACTAGCAAGCACTAGAATACTAGGATACGGATGTGGGAAATAAAATTCAATTTATAGATACACTACGGCTTGGTTTGGCTGTGTCTGTAGCCAAAAGCGTAACTTTTATGGTGCGATCGCTGCGTCTAGGTGCGGCGTCTGTTTTACCTGGTTCTATTGCTCGTCGCATCGAACCCCGTCTTTTACAATTATTGAGTCAACAAGTCAAAAAGGGGGTGATTCTCGTTGCTGGTACTAATGGTAAAACAACTACGTCGCTTTTTTTACGCGAAATCTTGGAACGCAAAGGCTATCGCGTTGCTCACAACGCCACCGGCGCGAACCTAGAAAATGGCTTGATGACTGCGTTAATGGAAAGCACCAACTTGTTAGGTCAGCTTACTGTCGATTACGCCATTTTAGAGGTTGATGAGAATATTTTGCCAAGGGTGTTAGCGCCAATTCAACCCAAGCTGATTCTTTGTTTAAACTTGTTCCGCGATCAACTGGATAGATACGGGGAAGTAGACACTATTAGCAAGCGTTGGGGACGTGCGATCGCTACTCTACCACCTGAGACTATCATCGTTGCTAATGCTGACGATCCGACAATTTGTCATCTAGGCCAGCAGTTATCCCAACAGCGAGTTTCTTTCTTTGGTTTGAACGAACCAGAACATTTTCTAGAAGCCATTCCCCATGCTGTTGATTCTATTTACTGTCCCAACTGCGGACACGCTTTAGATTATAAAGGTGTTTACTTATCCCATATGGGCGAGTATACCTGTCCTAGTTGCGGCTTTAGTAAAAGTAAACCAACCCTTAGTAGTAGAGAATGGCCACAAATTCTCATCGGTTTGTACAACAAATATAATACTTTAGCAGCCGCTACCGCCGCGAAAGAATTAGGAGTAGATGAAGCAACTATTCGCGATAGCATTCCTAATTTTCAACCTGCTTTCGGTCGCGCGGAAGAATTGGAAATAAACGGTAAACGTGTACGGATTTTATTATCAAAAAATCCAGTAGGAACAAATGAAACTATTCGCGTAGTAACTCAAAGTAGCGACAAAACAACATTATTAGTATTGAATGACCGAATACAAGATGGAGAAGATGTATCTTGGATTTGGGATGTAGATACAGAAAAATTAGTAGAACGAGGAGGAACTTTAGTAGTTAGTGGCGATCGCGTTTACGATATGGCTTTACGTCTGCGTTACAGCGAAAAAACAGCCCAGAGTAATTTAAATTTGATTGTAGAAGAAGATTTACGTCAAGCGATAGCTACCGCCTTAGAACACACACCAGAAACTGAAACCTTACACATTTTACCTACCTATACAGCCATGCTAGACGTGCGAGAAGCACTAACTGGAAGGAAAATCCGTTAAACAGTTAGGAGGCGCGGAGTTAGGAGTTAGGAGTTGTACAGACGCGCTGTTTGAAGCGTCTGTACAGGAGTTAAGAGTTAGGAGTTAAGAGTGAGGAGTTATGAGTAATCAAGAATTTGAATTAGTTATTGGTTGGTTGTATCCGACGCTGATGAGTACTTATGGCGATCGCGGTAATGTTATCGTCTTAGAACGCCGTAGTCAGTGGCGAGGATACAATGTCAAAGTACTACCACTAGACCAAAATTCTACGGCAGAAGATATTAAATCAGTAGATTTAATTGTCGGGGGTGGCGCACAAGACCGTCAACAAGAAATTGTTATGCGCGACTTGCAAGGCGCGAAAGCAGAAGCAATGCGCGAGAAAATTGAAAATGGTACTCCTGGCGTGTTTACTTGCGGTTCACCCCAGCTTTTAGGACACTATTATGAACCAGGCTTTGGACAGCGAATTGAAGGCTTGGGCATATTAGATATGGTATCTGTGCATCCAGGGGAAAACACCCGGCGCTGTATCGGTAATTTGGTCATAGAAGTAACAGCAACTCGTTTGGCGCAAGACTTAAAAGAGATGCTTGGCGGTGTTACCCCTTATTTAATTGGGTTTGAAAATCATGGCGGACGCACCAAGTTAGGAAAAGTAGAAGCATTGGGACGTGTGGTGTATGGCTTGGGTAATAATGGTGAAGATGGGACAGAAGGAGCGTTTTATCAAAATGCGATCGCTACCTATTCTCATGGTCCATTGTTACCGAAAAATCCCTTTGTCGCCGATTGGTTAATTCAAACGGCGTTGCGGTTGAAGTATCAACAGGCGATCGCGCTTTCGCCTTTAGAGGATAGTTTGGCAATGCAAGGGCGGGAAGCTATGTTTAAAAAGTTGAAGATTAGTTTACCAACTCCTGCTGCGGCTAAATTTTAAATTTAGGAAAGGATGTTTAGGAAAGGATGCCAATAGATAATTTAAAATCCTTTTTATTACCTTAATTTTCTTTAAAACCTTTGATTGTATTTTTGGTTGGTGGAAAATTTGGGTAACGATGAGGGTAAAACAGGTGGCTTCAATCCAAAATCCAAAATCCAAAATCCCGGACAGTTGCTCAACGGGGGGAACCCCCGCACCGCACTGTCCTCAAAATCCAATCGACTTTACCCAAAAATTGCAAGATTTAATGCAGCGGGTGAGTATTTCTAGTTTTAAAGCACTGAGTCGTGCTGCTGGTGTTTCCGAGCGTCAAATTTTGCGGTTGCGGCGGTTGGGGGTAGAGCAGATGCGGGTAGATGTGCTGCTCAAACTGTCGCAAACGCTACAAGTATCCTTAGATGAATTAGTAATAACTTTTTCTCAACAAAACCAAGACAAAGGAAAAAATAGTATCCAGAGTGAGAGCGGTTTATCTCCCATACCAAATCAGCAATTGTCACAACAATTAGCAGATTTAAGAAAAGAATACGATCGCTTACAATCACAACTAGAACAACAGCGATTAAGTTTACAACAACAGTTCCAGCAGTCAAGTTTACAACTGCTGGAATCTTTGTTATTGCAGTTTCCGACAGCAGCCTACAAAGCACGAGAAAATCCCCAGTTACCAGCAGTCAACATAGTCCCATTAGTACACAAACCTTTAGAAAGACTTTTACAGCAATGGGGAGTAGAAGCGATCGCACCCGTAGGAGCAGAATTACCCTACGACCCTCAGATACACCAATTAATGGATGGAAACGCACAACCAGGTGAAATTGTCAAGGTGCGTTACACTGGTTATCGCCAAGGCGACAAGCTGCTGTATAGAGCCAAGGTAAGCCCTCTGTAAACGGCAATGGGCATTGGGCATTGGGCATTGGGCATTGGGCATTGGGCATTGGGCATTGGGC
>JBHYDF010000189.1:0-17115 GCA_051861145.1 Nostocaceae cyanobacterium | reverse complement strand
TGCTTGTTTTTACTGGCATCCCTTGATTTTTTTGCAGTCCCACTATCTAACGATCACTCTCTTTTAGTCTAAAGTCCAGCTGTGTTGTCTCATAAATACTTGACCACTGACGACGGAACACTGGACACATTGATAATTCTGCCAGACTATACGCATTGCGTGTCAGCAATATTGCATCCATCATTTCAAATGTTGCATCAAGCAGCCCGACATAAATATTCGTATGCTGCTTGACGAAATTCCTTCAGTTGTGCAAAAACATCCATAGCGGTTGATGAAGATTGGTTGTGCTTTTTTCATCTTCCGTTCTTGGGGTGCTTGTTTTTACTGGCATCCCTTGATTTTTTTGCAGTCCCACTATCTAACGATCACTCTCTTTTAGTCTAAAGTCCAGATATCAGTTTTAACCCGTTTTTAACGGGTTTGTAGAGACGCGAAATTTGAGCCAGTGCGTTGCGGAGCCAGTCCTGAAGGAGGGTTTCCCTCCGTAGGGAACTGGCGTTGGGGTTCCCCCCGTTGTAGCACCTGGCGTCGCGTCTCTACACGACCGGAAATTTATTTCACGGCTAATTATTTGGCATCACAAATTTAAAATTTTCTCTTTCAGTTTGTCAAATTCAATTGGCTTTGTAATATAATCATCGGCTCCATATTTTTTAGCCGTTATATAGTTATATTCATCATCGTAAGCAGTAATGATAAATACTTTTAAATCAGGAAACCTTTTTTTGATAATTTTGAGTAGTTCTAGCCCATTCATCCCAGGCATATTAATATCTGTTAAAATCAGAAATAGGCAATTTTTTGGATGAATTTGTAGGTGTTCTAGCGCTTCTTCTGCGGAAAAAGCAAAATCTAATTTAATTTTATTTTGTTTTATTTCTCTCCTAAATTGTTGACGAAACAATAACTGGATATCTTTTTCATCATCTACAACCATTATTTTCATGTTTTATTTTTTAGAGGACAATTTTTGGTAAAGTAATAATCAACTCTGTGTAATTGTCCACTTTGGTTTCTACTCTAATGCTTCCCTGATGCTGCTGAATAATAATATCATGAGTAATAGACAGACCTAAACCAGTTCCTTCGCCAGGAGGCTTGGTGGTGAAAAAGGGATTAAAAATTTTATTCAGCATTTCTTGAGGTATGCCTTCGCCGTTATCTCGAATGCGTATTTCTATGCATTCACCTAAATCTTTAGTGCTGACTGAAAGCGTAGGCGAAAATTCCTCACCCTCATTCCCAGGTAAAGCCTGGAAACGCATTTTCTTTTTATATGCTGCATAGCAAGCATTATTAATTATATTAATAAAAGCGCGACTAATATTCTGCGGTACAATATTTATTTGTCCAAGGTTATCATCATAGTGTGTTTCTATGGTGATGTGGAAAGAAGTATCCTTGGCACGCATTCCGTGATAAGCCAGATTCACAGATTCCGCTAGTAAAGCGTTGATGTCGGTTAGTTGTCGTGTGCCTTGTTGCCCGCGAGAGTGCATTAGCATTCCACGCACAATATTATCTGCCCTCTTGCCATGCTCATTGATTTTTTTAGCATTTTGTTTGAGATCATTTAAAATTTCTTCAATATATTCTCTACTTTGTTGATCCAGTTGGTCTTTGTGATTTTCAAACTCTTCGAGCAGTTCTTGGGTTAACTCTACCGAAAGTTCAGCAAAGTTATTAACAAAGTTCAAGGGATTTTTGATTTCATGGGCAATACCGGCTGTTAAAGCTCCTAGAGAAGCTAATTTCTCTTGTGCTATAATTTGAGTTTGCGTGGCTTTCAATTTTTGCAGGATACTTGCCAATTCCTGATTTTTCTCTTCTAATTCTTGGGTTCTTGCCTTGACTTTCTGTTCGAGAGTGCGGCTGTAATCCTCTAGTTGCTCGTAAAGACGGGAATTTTCGATGGAAATGGCGGCTTGGGCTGATAGGATTTTGAGGACTTCAACGCGATCGCTCGTAAATGCGCCTGTTGTGAGATTATTTTCTAAGTATAAAATGCCGCTCAGTTTGCCTTTATAAAGTAGGGGAGTACAGAGAATCGATTTGGGCTGAGTGGCGATAATGTAGGGGTCACGAGTAAATTGTCCTTGACGGAAAGCATCATTTAAGACTACATTTTCCTGCGTGCGAGCAACATAGTTAATGATGGCGACTGATAGGAGGGGGGTTTGACTTGCAGAATCGACGGAGTTTACTGGCAGGGATTGCAGTGTAGTAACATGATCAGAATCTACAGTCCCTTGAGCTTCAATCACCCAATTATTTTCTTTGCCCAGAATTAAAAAGCCTTTTTGAGCGCCTGCATTCTCAATTAAGATTTTCATCAACTTTTCCAGCAATTTTTCTGGGATGATTTCGCCGGAAATGGTTTGCGAGGCTTTGAGAACACTGTTTAAATCTAAGACACCGGATGTAGTTTGACTTGAGTCGGTAATTGACGGATTTAAGCTAGTGTGAAGAATATCTGTGGAAACTTTGGCTAAAAATTGTGGGTATCGAGCCTCCAAATCTTTTACCTTTGCCATAGCCCCCCAGCGTTGATAAGTATAGTGGGCATCTTGTAAGTAGTGGCGGGCAATGTGGTTTTGGTTTCTGGCTAAATAGAATTTGCTTGCTAGTTCATAAGCAAGAGCTTCTTCGTTCAGATATTCGTTCTCGTGGGCTAGGGTAATAGCGCGATCGTAATATTCTCTAGCATCTTTATCTTTACCTAAAACTCGGGCCTGTTCAGCTTCGACGAGATAAAATTTGTGCAGAAAATTCATCGGAGCTTGCTTTGCCCATAGTTCCATTTTTTCTTGTTTAGCAGCAACCTTTATCAGAATTTCTTCTCTTTCAGCCTCTGAGGCATTAGGATAAAATGCTAGCCGAGCCAGTATGTCATAAAAGTAGGCAGTGGTAAGGATGAATGATGAGCCTGCATTAGCAGCATATTCTTCAAACTGGTCTGCATTCTCAACGGCTTGTTGAAATTCCTCGAAAAGATAACACAGAGTGAGTTTATGTGAATAAGCGTGCATCATCGCAGTGCGATCGCCACCTGCCAGATGGACTGGTATCATTTTCTCTTCATCGTATGCTTCACCAATCAAACGGCATGGATTGTCGGCTTGTCCTATCAAGTTCAGGATAGCCTGCATATAGATTTGAGTCCAATGAAGGTAAGCTTCCTGCTGAGTATGATAAGTAACTGCAATTGCTTTCGCCATCTCTTTCTTAGCATCCATCAGCTCCACACCGCTTAGGTACAAAGCGTAGGCATAGGTAAGCATAACACTAGCAGCATATTCCAGGTCTCCAGTTTCTATCCCACTTTGATAAGCTTCCATGCAAAAAGATGATGTGTCTCTGAGAGGTTCATTCCAATGCTTGAGAAATAGCTTATACAGTGCATAAGTTCTTGTTTTGAATGTTCTATCTTTGAATCGTTCTAGTAACTTCAAAGCAAGTTGACCAAACTGATAGCCAGCGTCAAGCTCTCCTGCTAAGCAGAGGATAAGCCCGTAACCTGCATATGGAAAAGCAGAGTCAGCGGAATTACCATACTGAATCGATAAATTCACCTGTCGGCACCAATTTACCAAGCTGAGTTGATTAATTGCTATGTATGCAGGACCAAACAAGTAGTTCATAACCCGCATAGTTGCTAGTTTATGCGGATCGGTCATTTGGGGTAGGTCGATTAGCTCCTTGGCTTTCCTCTCTGCTAAGGCAGACTTTATCTGCTCTATCTCTCGCGTCAAATCTAATTGGCTGGGTCGTTCGGGTAATTCGACCCCAAGTAACTTCAGAACTTCTAGCCCAGTTTTGATTGCTTCTATGAATTTAATTTGGGCAGAATAGGCTTGCATTTTGACTTCATAAACTTTTACTTTCTCTAAAAGCGTTTGAGCTTTTTGCAAAACTATCCTAGTCAAGCGCTCCATTTCGTCGTAGTTGGCAATTGTATAAGCTGCTTCTGCTGCTTCCACATACAAATCTAAGGCGAGGTTATACTGCTGTGACCAAATTTCTTTTCCCAACAAACTTAAGCCGATCTGGAGATAATTAAAAGCCGGTTGACGAGCAGCTGAGGATTTTGCTTTTTTCCCTGCCTGTAGATTTAATCTAGCTAACTCTTCTCGCTCTGTTTGTCGCTCAATTAGCTCCCGACCTTTGTTCAACTGGTTAACAATCTCAAACAGCTTCTGTTCAGATTCTTCAGAAGATATATTTTGCAGTAACAATTTTCCAACGCGTAGATGTACAGCTTGTGTATCTGCTTTGGGAATGAGCGAGTAAACTGCTTGTTGGATGCGGTCGTGGGCAAATTTGTATTCTGCGACTAACTGATTGGACAAACCTTCTACATCAAGTTCCACCAACTGGTAGGCATAGTTAAGGGGTACAATTAGACCGGATTGGAGTGCTGAGCGTAAATCTTTTGCAGTTTCCTGTATAGATTTTTCATATATAATCGCCAGTGTTTTCAAGTCAAATTGATTCCCTACACAAGCTGCTAATTTTAATAATGCCTGAGTTGTTGTCGGTAATTGCTTAACTTTTTTGGTCATCAACTCTATAACATTATCTGTAAGTGGTTGCGCTTTTATTTGCTCTAAATTCCACTGCCATTTCTGAGATCCATAGTTAAAAAACAACCAGCCTTCAGAATACAGAGATTTTAGGAACTCATTAATGAAAAACGGATTTCCAGCAGTTTTTTCCTGTATCAATTGGGCAAGCGGTTTGGCAGTTATTGACTCGACAAAAAGCGTATCAACTATAAGTTGTGTAACATCAGTTAAGGCTAAGGGTGGAAGTAATATTCTATTAATTCTTACTCTTGCTTTTTCAATCTTTTCCAAGCTTTGAATCAGCGGATGTGCTTCATTTACTTCATTATCTCGATATGCCCCAATTAGAAATAGATATTTATTATTTGCTGCTGTCATCAGCAGTTGAATTAATTCCAGCGAAGCTCTATCTGCCCACTGTAAGTCATCTAAGAAAATGACTAGGGGATGTTCGGGTTGAGTGAATATTTTAATAAATTTTTGAAAAACAAGATTAAAGCGATTTCGCAATTCTGCGGTCGGAAGCTCTGGTAAGGGTGGTTGTGGACCAATAATCAGTTCTACTTCAGGAATGACTTCAATGATTACCCGTCCATTTCCTCCTAATTCTACTTGCAATTTCTTTCGCCAATTGTTAATCTTTGCCTCACTTTCTGTTAGTAACTGCTGTACTAATGAACGAAATGCTTGAATTAAGGAAGCATAGGGAATATCTCGTTGAAGCTGGTCAAATTTACCAGAAATAAAATAGCCATGTTGGCGAGTCAGTGACTTATATATCTCTTGTATTAATACTGACTTGCCAATACCAGAATATCCCGTTACCAGCATCATTTCACTGGTTCCTTGGTTGCATCGATTAAAAGCAGCTAATAGGGTAGAAATTTCCTGTTCTCGCCCATACAGTTTTTGCGGAATTTGAAATTGATCGGAAACATTGTGCTTATTATCGATTAGGAAAGAATCAATTTGCCCTTTGCTCTGCCACTGTCTAAGGCATTCTTCTAAATCTGCCTTTATCCTATATGCTGATAGATAGCGTTCCTCAGCATTTTTGGCCATTAATTTCAACACGATTGCCGAAATAATTGGTGGAACTTCTGGCTTGAGTTCGTGCGGTGGGGTGGGTTGTTTGGCAATATGACAATGCACTAATTCCAAAACATCATTTGTGGGGAAAGGTAATTGTCCTGTCAGCAATTCATAAAAGGTCATCCCCAGCGAGTAAAAATCAGTGCGGTAATCGATTGCTCGATTCATTCGACCCGTTTGTTCTGGCGAGATATAAGCTAGCGTTCCTTCTAACACATTTGGATTGCGGAAGGTTGGGTTTTCCTGCGACAGTGTTGTTGAAATTCCAAAATCAATTAGCTTAAGCTTACCTGTCTTCAGATTTAAAATAATATTTGATGGGTTAATATCTTTATGAATAATATGCTGTAGGTGAATCTGACCGAGAATGTCAACAATTTTAATTGCCAAGTCAAGAAACTCAGCAATTGTGAATTGCTTCTTAGGAAATATCCGATTGAGGGATTCGCCGCCAAAATCTTCCAATACAATTACCCAGTGATTTTCTAGGTTTTCCAAACTGTAAACATCTATTACACCAGGTAGATTAATGCTTCGGATTGTTTCATACTCTCGCTTGAACCAAGCAATTTTTTCAGGTGGTGGATAGGCTTGTTTGAGCATTTTCAGGATTATAGGCTGGTCATCTTCTAGCCGATGTCCGCGATAAACCAGTGAGTTGCTGCTCTCATGCAGTTTTTCAGTAACTTGGTACCCTGAAAAATTACGCATCTTTACCTCCTTGAAAGGAGTTTTTATTTAGGAAAAAAAACCGCAACAAGTGCGGTTTGAGCTTATGAAATAACAATTTACTTTCCAAATCATAGGTAATTATGAGCAATTGAAGTTTCATCTTACCTATTAAGCATACACCTTAGTCCGCCAAATTCTTTACAAGCTAGTTTGGATTGAATGTAGGGCGTGTTTTCAAACTAATCTTTACGCTATGAGTTGAGGTTGCGATCCCCCTAAATCCCCCTTAAAAAGGGGGACTTTGAAAAGACTTTCCCCCCTTTTTAAGGGGGGTAGGGGGGGATCTCGCAGTTTGAAAACACGCCCTAGACCCTTCAAAACTTGGAAAATAGAGCTTGATGAAACTCTCTACAATCGCATCTTAGTGATGAGTTAGGTTAGAGTTGTTCTGGTGGAGAAGGAGGAGAAGGTTCTGGATCTGGCAAAGGAAAAGGGTCTGGATCTGGCAAGGGATCTGGCCCGGGATCGGCAGCAGTAATGGCAAGCGGAACTAGTTCGTCTGCAAAGAGTGCTGCAATTTTAGCAGTTTCTTTGCTCATCGTTGCGGTGTGCTCTGCTTGAGATAAACCCAACTCGTCTATTAAGGAACTGGGGTTATTGATAAAAACACTTTGTTTCTTGGGGTCAAGTGCTAAATCTGTTAATAAATGAAATAGTTGACTCATGAGATATCCTCCTAATCTTTCCACTGAAAAATGTAAGCTAATCGTCGTTTATTTTTCCCAGTTAATTCTCTTGAAGTAAGGGTTTCAGCGCTCATTTTATGCAACTAGAATCTTATTGCATTGGACAATTTATCAAATATTGTTGACCGTTCTTCTTCCGAAAGTGCTGGACTTTGATAAAGCCTTTCTTGGGTGTAGTAAGGATTGATTATCCAAGCAAGCTCTCGATAAGGGTCTGCTGTGCCAATAATACTGTCTTCCTTCAGAATGTAGCTTAAGTCACTAAGCAAGAAAAGAACACTGCTACATGTCTCCGTCAATGCAAAGTTTTTCCATAGCCATAATTGTGGCTCATCTCCAACATTTGAACTAGAGTCCTCTATCACTTCTTTCAGAATAAGCCGGGTTAATTTATGTTCCTCCCCAGCTTCATTCCTTATCCATATCAAATTCTCAACACTAAATCGACCAACCCTAATTAGATGTCGCAATACCTTTTCACATATCTCAAAAAGCTCTGACTCTGCGTCTTCAAAGAATTTCTCTAATTTTCTTTTGATATTATTAATGTCATTTGGGTCTGATAAAGTCCCGCCCTGTTTTTCCTTCTTTTGGTTAGCTTCAATTACGGTGAGAATTAGCTGAGCAATCAAATCACCTGGCTGAAGTATCAAGGCTTTTTCGGCACAAGCGATCGCTCTACTGTAGTATCTGTCTTTCTGTTCTGGGTCTTCTTCTTTCTTGGTTAAATAAAAACACAGTAATGCATGTTCATGAAGATTTACCCACCTGCTTTCTAAGAATGGAACAGGAGAAGAAGAGTGTTGTAAAACCTCAATTTCTGGAGCTATTACTGTTAGAACTCCCAAATCCCAGAATGAATCTTCGTATTCTTGAGCCAATCTATAAACTGTTGAGCGCATACCCCATGCCCAAGCGTATGTGGGGATAAGTTCAATCGCTCTGTTAAGACACTTCAAAGCCTCTTCGTTTTGATCTATCTGTATACATAGCGATTTTTTCTGACACCTCATATTCAGACGGTAGGTTGCTCCCAAGTGAGCTAATGCCCAGGCATAGTTGCTGTTTTCTGGTGCTTCAGCATCAAGCGCTGTTTTGAAATGTTCTATAGCTAATTCAACATATTCCTTTTTCCGATTGTCTGCAATTGCCCGTAGGCGGTAGGTTTCACCTAGCTGTGCATGGGCCCAGAGATACTTATCATTCTTGTTGATGGCTTTCTTTAAGTAATCTTCTGCTTTCCCATAATTCATCATTTGGTAGTAAGTTGTTCCTAGATGGGCGTTGATCCAAGCATTTTCTGGATACTTATTTTGGAGCTGTTCAAAAATCTCGATCGCCTGTTCATACGCCCCTGACAAACGAAGAGTTTCTCCTCTTTGAGCAATCATCTGATCGTTTTGATCCATCTGCATAAAATTCCTCCTGAATTGTTACTTGACGCTTAATTCCTTGAGGTTTGTTGTCTCAAAAGCTTAACTAGCGAGTAATGCCTGAGTTCTCGGATCATGCTGCCAGTTCATCCAAGCTGGATCGTGACCGACTAACTCAATGGCTTCATCATTAATAGGAATAGCTTCTCGTAGATATTGCCATGCTTGTTCGCAGTTACCTTCCAAGATTGCTAAGCCACTAAGTCGGTACAGAATATCTCCTCGATCCTCTGTCTCCCATTTAGAAAGCAATGCTGACCGCGATCGCTCAATTTCGCTTTTTGCTTTGTCCAATCCCTGCCAACACGCCTTAGATACTGCAATACAGTACAAAGCTGTAGTGTCATAGAGAGCTTGTTCCAACCTCTGCTCGCAACAGGCGATCGCCTGAGAATATTGACCGTCGTAGCAAAGGATCAACCCTCTCTCAATTTGCCAATTTTTCACAAATATGGTATTGTCAAGGGCGATCGCTCGGTCAAAATCAGTCAGGGCTTTCTTGTAGCACTTCATCAACTCATAAACTCGGCAACGATAAGCAATTGCCCAAACGTAATCCGGTTTCAGTTCAATGGCTCGTGTCAAATCAGCCAGTGCCATTGTGTAATATGCTTCCCCCATAAAGCGATAGGTTACGCCTCGGTGAGCGATCGCCCAAGTGTAGTTAGGGTTCAGATCAATAGCGCGGCTAAAATCTGTTCGCGCTTCCTCATAGCGTTTCATCTGATGGTAAGTTTCCCCCCGGTGAGCGATCGCCCAAGCGTAGTTAGGGTTCACCTCAATGACTTGATTGAAATCGGCTAATGCTGCTTCAAAATCTCCCATCAGCCGATAAACCTCACCTCGCTGAGCTAAAGCTTTAGCGTTATCGGGGTTATGTGCGATCGCGCTGTTGAGGTCGGACAAAGTTTGTTGATCACACTCCATCAAAAAACCTCCTCTTTTGTAGTTTCTTTAGCAACAGACATACCTAAACGCATCATCATTTCCCTATCCACAGGCGCTAAGGCTTGAGGTGGAACATAAAGCGTCGAAACCTGGGTAATACTGCTCTCTGGTAGCTTGGACAGAGGAATACGCTGGATAACTGGTTCGCAAACCGGATAATAAACTGCTGCTTCGTAAACAATCACTTCATGGTCAGATTCATAATGTGTCTTTAAGACCTCGGTCAATATCGTTAGAGGACGAAAGTGTTCCCCCGGCTTGTAAAAACCGAGATTGCCAATCATTGCAATTTGCCATAAAATCAAGGCGCTGGTGGGATCAAATTTGCGCCGCCGAATCAAAAAGTCTGTTGCTTCAAAACTTTGACATCCGTTTCGACCGGGATCAAGACCAAGGTCAGCAAATAAGCAATCTTCAGCAGAAATCCCAGGTAGCATCTGTGCTTTGAAACCTTCACGACGCGTCTGTTTAATCGCTTCGTGCGTTGCATCAGCAAAAACACCTGGATGACCGTAAAAAACAGCACAAACATTTAACCCCTGGCGAACTTCAGCCAGAATTTTTTCGACCATCTCCTGATAGGTCTCTCTTCGCCGGTGATTGTTGGTATTGTAAGGCAGGGATTCTGCTGTTGGATTGAGCGATCGCAGCCATTTTGCTGTAACTGGGTCAGCTACGGCGAACAAAACTTTGTCGGCTTGTTCAATCCAAGCTTTCGCAGCTAGAGTAAGATGACCAACCAATTGAATACCCGTGCCAACAACTGTTAACGAACCGGCCTTCAAATTCAACCTCCTCCTCACTCTAGAAAGATGTAGTTCAGTTATGGATATATAGCTGTCATTTGATTTAACTTATGCAGTATGAGCGATCGCACTCCTGAATCAACATTTTCTCTGATTAAAAAATCAAATGTTTAAAATATTACTTTGTACTTAGTATCAAACTTTTCAACTCTTTCTTATTTCCTGACTGAGAGAAACTTTGGCTGAAAAGACTCACAATATAACTGACAACTGGGTGTAGCTTTATTGTTATCTAAATTGAATTAGTCCTATACTGCTTAACTTGTAAGCCTGGATTAGTTCTAGTTGAAGCAGGCAGCTTTTTAGGCGTTGCTGAGTCAGAATATGAATAGCCTCACGCAAAGCCAAGCCAGCGCATTGCGGTGAGTCCAGCGCTCTCCGGTGGGTTTCCCCCGTTGTAGCGACTGGCACGCAGAGCCGCAGAGAGTAAGAGTTTAGAATACTTGATTTTTGAATTTCATATCTACCTAACGATTTCTTAGCACTAAGAAGTTGACCGTTAACACTCACCAATCAACTAAAGATTTCCAAATACACATTCTCACTCAAAGTACGCGTAAACACTTTGCTCAAATAGGTTGTTAATTATTGTCTTAAATTCTTCTTTCTCCGAGGTCGAAAGGAATAATAATCTATCTATAAATGTGAGCAAATTATTCACTGACTCCTGATAATCCTGCTTAACCTGAACCTTATAGCTAGCCTCGCGAGAATTGATATTTTTCAACCATGTTGTGTGCAATGAAAACCCAAAGTTGAGTTCAGGATGATGCAACTTACATAGTGGTCCTTGTTTTAAATTACCTGCGTCGAAAATCCAGACTTCATTGCGTTGTGGAGTAGAAACTGTACATACAATGTAGCCGTTAATTGAACTTTCTTCACCTCCACTGCGCGGTACAAACTGCGGTGAAAGCGCTACGTGATTTTTGGGGAAGGCAAAGTTATCCAGGATTGCCATTGCCTCATTTGACGAAGTGTGCAATCGGTATAAGCAAGATGGTTTAAGACTCTTTTTCGCAAGTTCAAGAACTTCCTCCAGTGGTTTTGTTCTATATGGATACTCTTTGTACATTTGACTCATAAATTCGGTCATCAGGTCTTTCCAGAGTCCCAAAGAAACCCAGTAGATATTATCTAGTTTTTCTGGAATCATATTCGACGAAGGTAGCCTGTCAAGATAGGCAAACAACCCTGATCCCCAAGTGCAGGTATCATCAGTGATAACTCGCTCAGACTTAATTTTCGGTTCTTGGCTACTGACGTCTATTACGTAGCGTCCCATCCAGCTAATATCTGTCTCACATTGTTGCATTCCATGTAGTTGTTTAGGTAAGTACTTGCCATCGTAAGGGGATTTATCGTAACTACGAACCCATTCGGCAACGTTCCAAGCACAAATATGAGCTACGTGGAGTGTAATTGTGTTATTGGGATTTTTATAGTCCACTAAAAAGTGGCAAGCTTCACCGCGAATTATCACCTTCTTTACGACTACTAAATCTTGCCCCTCTTTCAGGTCATCACGGCGTACGATGTATACAATTGTATCAGGTGAAGGTTTAATTTGAAAGAATTCTCTAATCCTTGCCGCTAAATCTGGATCTGCTGGCCAAGGGTTGTTGATGAGCTGGTCGATCCCAGTAGTGAAGGAAGTGTCCATTAGCACTACATAATCTTCAGTTAGACCAATCTGATGCATACTTTGCTTAATTCTAACTGGCGTTTTATCGTGGTTAACCAGTTTCCATCGTTTTAAGGAGCCTTGACCATCCCAGCACATTATATAGACGAAATCTTTACTTAATTGCAATTGAGTTGTCAGCAATAGTAACAATTGAATAACTTCTCTTAAGCGTTTACTCTCTTTTTGAAATATCAATGGACTCAATAAGATCATCATTGAGTTCATCAAGCTTGTTTTCATAAATTCCACAAATGAGTTTATTGAGCTTTTTGTATAAATATCAAGTTTGATTCCTAAAATATTATCTAGCGATCTGCCATAATTAACCGTAAACAACTGATGTTTGTAAGTGTCAAACGCAGGATGTGCAGCACTTAAAATAGGGTTAAAGGGATACCTTGGGTTAAGAACCTCTGCTTGCCATTCTGTCATCGCTCCTACTGGAGTCACCACCTCAAGGGTTTCCAAATCGATTTCGTAAGGACGGCCTGCGTCATAAGTGATCAGTAAACGTTCATTTGATTCGCCTTCAAATTTCATAGGCAGGAAGGCTGTATTCAACTCGTTGCGAGAGCCAAGCAAGTAAGAAAATCTGACAATGCCATGATTGTGGAATCGTAACAAATAGTGGTCTTTTAACGACTCGCTCTCCTCAATTGTCTTGTCAACCCAGTAATCTGGTGCCCTGACAAGCCGAGTTTTCACGTTAACTTCGCCTGTTTTATTAAAGTCAAATCGATAAATCATGCCGTCGCCATTCAAGAATGTATTTCCGTCTTTGAATGGTTCTTTAGAGTTAATAGTGCCAATTGGGGCAACTATAAAAACATGACCTTGTAAATCTTTAGGTAAATTGCCTTCAATCTGCATTTGAATATCAGTCAGTTCATCTTTTTTGGTATTCATAATGGACTTTGGAAGTTGCACAAATTGCTTGCTCGATTCCCGAAACATTACTTTCTCCTTTACGAGGAAACACTTATCAACTTTTGTTTAGGTAAGTACGTACGTGAGTACTTGACTTAATGTGAATGAGAAAACTGTTTAAATATTTTTTTAAACTTGTTACAGTTGAGCTATTTCCTATTTATTTGCCAGAGATATCACTGTTTTGACTCAACTTTTCATAACGTTTTTATAAAGTTTTGGATTCTAGTGTCCAAACTGATAGTCAGTTTGAAAAATTAAAATTTTATGTGAAATTATCGAAAATGTCCTTATGCAATAAACACAATTAAACCTAGATGCCTTCCTGCAATAAGGATAATCTATAAAAGCTATCTCAATAACTTATCAGACTTACAGTATGACAAAACTTTTATTGATTACCTAAAACTAAAGAACGCCTGAATTGGTTAAATCGTAATTAATAATATCTTTTCCTGTCACTTTACAGTTCATGCAATTCTAGAATAGATACATTTTTTATACTTAATTTAGATAAGTTTTACAAAATTTTATATAATCCAAAAAATAGTATCATATTGTTCTGAAATATATTATTATGCAGTGTTTATAAGCTGTTGTACATTTAATCTGCATAAACTGGGCGGGCGAGACGCTCCGAAGTTTGCCGGAAAGAACATCTTCCCGGCAACTTCTCTCCACTCCACAAGAATTTGAAAAAATTGAAATATGAAAACTGCTGTAAATGTGCTTTAGCTTAGCTATGAGCGATCGCGCTCCTAAATTAACATTTTTTATGATTACAAAATCAAATGTTTAAAATATCACTCTTTACTTAGTATCAAACTTTTCAACTCTTTCTTATTTCCTAACCGAGAGAAACTTTGGCTGAAAAGACTCACGATATAACTGACAACTGGGTGTAGCTTTATTGTTATCTAATTTAATCAAGCCCATACTACTTAACTTATAAGCAATCATGGGTTCTAATAGCACAGGTTCATGAGAATTCATAACTGTATGAAGCGCGTGCGCTAATTCTGGGTGTGCTTGCAAAACTGTCCCATGACGTTGCAAGTGATGATGATAAATTCCGGAAAATGTGGAGGCGGTTTGTAGCAGTTGTGTGAGAGTTATCTCCCGAAAACTCAGGTGATAGAGTGCTAAGTGTACTAGTGCTGGATGTCCTCCAACTAAATCCATCAATTTTTTCGCTTCTAAACCATCTGTCCAGTTCAATCCATAGCGCTGAGCTAACTGCTGCACTTGGTCTAAACTGAAGTGGGTTAACTGAATCGGTAAACCCACATTAAAAGGGGATTGATGAAGTTGTAGAGGAACATAAATTTCCGTGGAGTGAACCACAATTAAACGCAGCTTTTGCGAAATAGGTATTCTTTTAGCTTCTTCGTACCAGGAACGCAACAATGGTAAAACTTCTTTCGCTACTTGCGGATGCTCAAAAAGCTGGTTCACTTCGTCCAAAGCTAAAATTAGAGGAGAGTCTATTTGTTCTAATACATAACTTCGTAAGTAAAAAGAGCAACTAACCTTACTGCCAATATCTTCATCCCAATATTCATCTAGTTTTGGTTCTAGCTGAAGCTGACGGGCAATATTAGCACACAACCAGCGTAAAAATCGATTCAGATCGCTCAAAATTGCCTGATCTATTTGTTCCAAGTTCAGACTTACTGTCCGGTAGCCAATGCGATCGCCATAGTCCAAAATCCTCAGCAACATAGAAGTTTTACCCATTTCTCTGGGTGCTTTAATACGTACTAAGGCTCCTGGTTTCCTGATTTCTGCATAAACCTGTTTCTCAATGACAGGGTGTTCAACATAAAAAGGAGAATTGAGAGGAACTGAACCACTGGGAAAGCAAGGTGAAATATCCTCCTGGATATGTTTCTCTATTGCAGATTGTGCATCAACATAGGACTCTAACAGTACCCGACAGTTATTTTTATTGACGTGTTTGCAAATGAGCTTAGAGAGTCGTTGGCATAACTCTGGGACAATGATATTAGTAAAATACTCAGGATTATAACCTACCTCTTGAGCAATTTTGCTATAGGTGTTATGCTGCCAGATGCCTCGTAAAATGAGAATTTCTGGGTCATTCAGGGGACGATTTTGGGTTTCCAGCAGCTTACAACTGAGAATCTCTAGCAGAGAATCGAGAGTTGCTTTTTTGGAGATCACCTGAGTTGCAGATGGCGATCGCATTTCTGTTTGTATCCATCTAGCGCTACTGATGCAAGCCGATGCTAATGATGAACCTGTTTTTTCTTCCTTTTGAGTCTGCACTCTTTCCTGTAACCAAATCATTGGCGCTGCGGCTGGATTTTGGAAAATTACTGGTAGCCAAGTTGCACAGGGGAATTTTCTCTCAAATGCTTGTAGTCTTTCTCGTGCAAAACGCACCGTAGTATACAAAGACTGTCCCCGGGAAAATTCTGCTAGGAAATGTTTTAAAAATTCTTGAGCAACCATATCCGGGACAGGTTCGCGCATGACAATAGTTTGCGGAATATGTAAATCCTGTAGCTGCTGCGCTAACCCCAAGCCATCACAAGAGTTAAAAATTGCCAGCTTCAACCCACGATTAATAGCTTGTTTAAGAGCATACTTTAATTGCTCAAGGGTAATCGTATCTGTTTGATTGATTTGCAGAAATCCTTTTTCTTTACTGCAACTATGACCAGCAAAAAACAAAATATCCCAACCTTGTTGCCAAAGTTGGTCATTTAAATTATCTAGATTTGGCTCTACTAAAAATTCAATTTCTGCTTGAGGTGATAATTTTTCTAAAAAACTTCGATCCCGACTAATATCAATTCCTGTGCTATTTCCACAAATAGCTAAAATTTTAACTTTATTTCTTTGGTTCTTAACAGCAAATTTCTTTGGTTTTTGATACTCTATAGCACTTAAAGCCACTTCCGCATAGGGGTAATCTTCAAAAAAATTCCATAGATGCCAAGGAAGCCGCTGTAGTAAATTGTCGTTGGTTTCAATAATGAAGTAAATTTCTTCAGATGGTTTTAATTGTGTACGTAATTGTTGGTCAATTTTGCGAAACTCGGTTGAATTGAGCCATAAATTTATCCTTTGTGATAATCGTTGAGATAAAATTGTGATATCAACTTCAGAAACATTAGTTATATAAGCTTCTTCAATTTCAAAATTATCGTCTTTTTCAATCTCAAGACGCCAGTACAGACGTTGAGACAAAGCAGAATAAAGCAACTGCCAATTATGGTATAATTCAATAATTTCTGGCGCAGCTGGTAAACTAGCAACAAATTTCATCCGGTAGGGGTTGTCTGCTTCTCCCAACTGTGCAGTAACGATGGCAAAGCCATCTTGTAGGTTTCCTTGACCCAAACTTAAAACAACTAACCTACTCATAGGTATTTGACAAAATAATGGTCAATTGTAGATGCAATAGATACCTTGCAATAGCAGAGGTAAACTTTGCATACTACTTTCATTCCGTAAGGGAGACTACTTGTAGCATCGGCTTTAACATGAAAGTTAAGTAACTATTTTTACATTTGATTTTATTTTCACCTCATGCTCTATCATTAATTTGCAGTGTTAAATTGTTTTGATATTTAGCCTTACTTATTGAAAGAACAGTTTTTGATGAAAAAATTTTATTGTTTTTCAAAGTTTCATTTGGTTTTTCCTACACTTATTGATTAAATCCATTTTTTATCTACTTTGATAACTTAGCATAACTGAACTTTGAGGCTATTTCTACCTTTATACTTTTATACCAGCTATCTAAAAAAATTATCGTAAATATACTACAGTGTTTTTTTTGGTTTTTATCTAATCGTAAAATTTTGTGTATTTGTGAAAAATTATGGAAAATTTTTATCAATAAAATTAGGACTTATTATAGTCCCCTATCAATTACTATACTAAAATACTAACAAAATATAACTTGATAAAATTATCACACCAAATTACTTAAGTAGTTTTTATTACTTTTAAAATCAAAGTACTGAGGACTAGAGACTATCTATTAACTTAATACTTAGCTATCACAAAAAATAAAAGTCTCAAAATTTACTTATAATATCTTGTATCAATCGCAAAAAGCCCAGAAATAAATTTCGGGCTATGTACAGACGTGCCATGGCACGTCTGGGACAAACACATTAAAATGGGTTAAAACTCTTAACCAGTCAGTTTTTAACCAATGTAGAGACGCGAAATTTCGCGTCTCTACAAAGCCCGAATTTT
>JBHYDF010000188.1:0-17207 GCA_051861145.1 Nostocaceae cyanobacterium | reverse complement strand
TAACCATGAACCATTAACCATGAACCATTAACCATGAACCATTAACCATTAACCACTAACCACCATGCGATCGCACTTTGGAAACGCGAGTAAATCTACTTAAGAGTGACTTTTGTTTGAAATCCTCAAAGTGCGTAAGTTTTTCATTTCTTGCAAACCTTTTCGCGCAAATCTGTTGATAAACAGCTTCATAGCCATCTACCATTTTTCGCACACTAAAATTATTCTCGACATGCTGTCTACAAGTATAACGGTCTAATTCTGCCGCCTTACTCACTGCACTAGCACATTCTTCAACACTATTGCAGATGAAGCCTGTCTTGCCGTGAAGTATTACCTCTGGAACTGATCCCATATTCATGGCAATAACTGGTGTTCCTGCTGCCATTGATTCTACCATCACTAAACCAAATGGTTCTTGCCAAGTGATAGTAAATAGTGTGGCTACTGCACCTCCCATTAAAGCATTTTTTTGCTCGTGGTTTGCTTCACCTAAATACTCAATTTGCTTACCGTCAATTAGAGGCTTAACTTCTCGTTCATAATACTCTACATCAACAACATCCACCTTACCTGCTATCTTTAAACGCCAACCAGCTTGTTTAGCAATTTGTATTGCTAGATGCGTTCCCTTTTCTGGTGAAATTCGACCTAAAAACGCCAAGTAAGGTGGTTCTTCCGCTTGGGGATGAAATTTATGACTACTAACATCAATACCGTTGTACACAGTTGCTGCATAATTTAACTCTAATCTTGATTGGCGCTGTGAATGAGAAATACTCACATAAGGTTGATTTTTTGCATGTAAAAACATCTTTTCATTATCAGGAGAAAAGATGCCGTGCAACGTGTGTACTGTGGGTGTATTTACCAAATTGGCATAGGACAAGGCAATAAAACCCACGTGCGAATGAATAATATCAAATTCTTCTGCTTGTTCGTATACCCTACTAAGTTGCAGCATATCATAAACAGCGGGTTCTTTCACTGTTTTATCTAGTCGTAGGGCGCGAGGATAAACTGATTCTAGCTTTGCTAGAGTAATAGAATCTCCCGATGCAAATAGCGTTACTTCGTGTCCACGTCGGACTAATTCATCGGTTAGCAAACCCACTACTAACTCTGTACCACCATAACCTGGTGGCGGCACTCTTTCCCATAGTGGCGCAATTTGAGCAATTCGCATAATAATCTCCTAAAAAGAAAGACTAGAATTAGAAGCGGCTAATTTCTCTCTAATAAAGTGCTTTGAAGCAACTCTTTCACACGAGAGTTTGATAGAAACACCCACTTAACACCTAAGTATTTAATTAAAACTTTATATGCTTACCTAGTAATATTTTGTCTACCTCAAGGTAAGGAAATAGTATATTGTTAGGATGAAAAAGTGATGTTAATCAACTTAAAATTTTACCTATCTATCCTGATTTTACTTCTGTAGAGAGATGACAAAGCAATCTTGATAATTAGCTTTTGTCATCTTGCTGAAATCTTCGATAGAACTATGTTAAAGGTTAGCATCATTAGCGAACTTTACCCTGCAAAATGCAAATGAAATCGCTAAAATAAAATTAACTAGCATGTGCAGAATATTTGAAAAGCCAAAAACAAAATTTCAAGCTTCTGCACTTCTTGGTGTTAGGGGTAAAGACTTTAATTAATCCAGGACTTACGCAAGATGTGGCCGAAAACCTTCTTCTTGCGTAGCGGTAATTCACGAATTACCGTTACTTTGGTTATGTTTTGCGTAAGTCCTGTAATCATCAGAAATAGGGATAGTCTTTGGTTCAAACCGATATCTTGCACCCAACGGGAGAGCCAGTCGCCTGCGGAGGGAAACCCTCCGAAGAGCGCGCTTACTCACCATTCTCAACAAGAGCCAGAGGCTCTAATTCTCGTTACCAGGTTGAACCTGGTAACGAGGTTTTGGAGGCTCCGCCTCTCGATTCTTGAAAATGGTGCAAGATGTGACTTCAAACCAAAGGAGATAGTCTGAGCAGGGCAAGATATGCCCTATTTTCTGATTCCCATTACCCAATCTGTTCAAACATTAACAATCTATTTTCAAAAAATCTGCCTATGAACCGTCTAACAAATCTCTTTCAAAACAGAGCAATTTTGTGGTTGAGTATTTTTCTCTTGCTTGTTGGTTACTGGCTGATAGTCAATTTAGCTATGTAAACAAGTTGAAAAAATGGGCTGGTTTTTCCTTCTGGGAAAACCAGTAAACAAAAGGATGAAGGTTGAAAATTATTTAACCTTCATCTTTTATACTTTTTTTCGGTTATTTTTTGTTAAAATGCTATCAATTTGGGAAAAAACTACTCAACTAAAACTACTCGCTAAGAGGTCATTTATAAAGTAAATCTAATTACCCCTACTCTCGAAAAAAGGGGGGCTAGTAATTACCTATTCTCCCTTTATTTAGGGGAAATCTGGGATGAAAATAAAAAATGAAAGTTTTAAAATTTACTTTATAAATCACCTCTAACAAGCCAACAGCATCATGGTATTTGCGTCCATTTTTATCCCCCACGGACACTGCTACCTTTGGAAGCCAGAGTTAGTGGGTTTACACATTGTTTCAGATGGATTGACCGCACTAGCATATTACTCTATTCCGTTTACGTTAACTTATTTTGTTCAAAAGAGACGCGACATCCCTTACAACTGGATTTTCCTGTTGTTTAGCGCCTTCATTATCTTATGTGGCACTACCCATATATTTGAAATCTGGACCCTTTGGCATCCGAACTATTGGCAATCTGGCTTGATCAAAGCAATTACCGCTGTTGTTTCTTTATATACCGCTATTGCCCTAGTAGAGTTAGTGCCACAAGCCTTAGCAATGCCTAGCGCTGCCCAATTTGAAGCAGTGAAAAATGAAATTAAAGAACGCCAAAAGGCAGAAATTGCCCTGCGCGAGAGTGAACAGCGTTTCCGTGCTATTTTTGAGCAAGCTGCTGTAGGAATTAGTCAGGTAGCATTATCTGGTCAATTTCTGCAAGCAAACTCGCGCTTATGCGAAATTCTCGGTTACACTGAGTCAGATTTGCGTCAGCTAACTTGGCAGGAAATTACTTATCCAGATGACTTAGAGGTTTACCAGAATTATACTAATCAGCTTTTGGCTGGTGAGATTTTCGCTTCTTCAGTAGAAAAGCGCTTCATCCGCAAAGATAAAGAAGTGCAATGGGTAAATATTAGTAGCTCATTAGTACGCGACTGGGAGGGGACTCCGCAGCATTTTATCACTGTTATTGAGGACATCACCAAACGCAAACAAGCAGAAGCGGAACTACAACAAGCCAAAGAAGCAGCCGAAGCCGCCAACCGCGCCAAAAGCCAGTTTGTAGCTGCCATGAGTCATGAACTTCGCACCCCCCTCAACAGCATTCTGGGTTTTACCCAAATCATGCAGCACGATAGCTTTTGCGCGTCCGAACATAGACAGTATGTTGATATTATTAATCGTAGCGGTCAGCACCTGCTGGAATTAATAAATGATGTCCTGGAATTGTCCAAAATTGAAGCAGGTAAGGTCAAACTGAATATCAATAGTTTTGATTTATATCGCCTGCTAAATACTTTAGAAGAAATGCTACACTTCAAAGCCGTAGCAAAGCAACTTACACTCTCGTTTGAGTGTAGCCCATCAGTACCGCAGTACATCACCACAGATGAAAGTAAACTACGCCAAGTATTACTGAACTTGCTCAGCAATGCCATCAAGTTTACTCAAACAGGTAGCGTTACACTTCGCGTCAAAATTACTGATGATGCACAGTTAAACGTTGACACTCAAAAATTAACCTTATTGTTCGAGGTAATAGACACTGGTTTTGGCATTGCTGCGGAGGAAATGAAAAGTTTGTTTGAAGCTTTTGTGCAAACCTCTACCGGAAGACTGTTGCAAGAAGGCACTGGTTTAGGATTGCCGATTAGCCGCTTTTTTGTAAATTTGATGGGTGGTGATATCACTGTCAACAGTGTTGTAGGTAAAGGAAGCGTATTTGCATTCAATATTCCGGTTAACAAAGCAGAAATGACACAAACCCAAGCTCAATTGTCAACTAGGCGGGTTAAGTGTTTGGCAGTTGACCAACCTGTTTATCGTTTGCTAATTGTAGAGGACACGTGGGAACATCGCCAATTGCTGTTCAAACTACTAACACCAATTGGTTTTGAGGTAAAGTTAGCCGAAAATGGGCAACAAGGGGTGATGCTGTGGCAAAGCTGGGAACCCCATCTTATTTTTATGGATATGCAGATGCCAGTGATGGATGGCTATGAAGCTACTCAACAAATTAAAGCTACTATCAAAGGGCAATCTACACTAATTATCGCCCTAACTGCCACTGCCTTTCACAATGAGCGCTCCATTATCTTGTCAGCTGGATGCAATGACTTTATCAGCAAACCGTTTCGAGAGGAAGAAATTTTTAACAAACTGGCTAAACACTTAGGTGTGCGCTACATCTACTCTGATCCCGTCTCAATCGTTCAAAACAAACAAAATCTCTCTGTAAACTTGACGAGGAAAGATTTAGCAGTGATGTCCGATGAATGGGTACAACAGCTACACCAAGCCGCCTGCGAGTGTAGTGATGAACGCATTTTTCAACTGCTTCAGAAGATTCCACTAGAACACGTAACTCTGATTAATGCTCTTGAACAGCTTACCTATAACTTTCGCTTTGATGAAATTATAGAGTTGACAAAATGACAGTAAAATACAGTTCATCTATATAATCTATTTTTGAGAGATAATCATGATTTTTGCTGGCAAACGACCAAATAATTTAGGTGTTCGCGATCGCCAATTAGCACCTTGTCCCAACTCTCCTAACTGTGTTTCCAGTCAAACTACAGATACAGATACAGTCCACTATATTGCGCCCTTGAGTTACAGTTCTACCCCAGAACAAGCACTGGCTGATATCAAAACTGTGATTCAATCTTTACCAAGAACCACAATCATTACTGAAAGTGATGATTATTTGTATGCAGAATTCAAAACTGCTTTGATGGGATTTGTAGATGATGTCGAGTTTTATCTCGACCGCGATGCTAATGTCATCCATGTTCGCTCAGCTTCGCGTTTAGGTCAAAGCGATTTGGGTGTTAATCGCAAACGCATAGAAACGATTAGAACGCAGCTAAACCAGATACAAAAAACAGCCGTTAGCTAGAGGAAAAGTGATGCCTCTGGCCTTAGGATGTTTTATTGGTATCTCATAAAATGGCAAGTTATGAGTCTAGCAGTAACTACACCCGTAACCGTTCCACCGATGGATCGGTATAATCAGGAGTTAATTGAGAACCTGCATCCCTTAAATTGGGTTAACCCAGAACCTGCCCGCTGTTATAATCTAGTGGTAATTGGTGCGGGTACTGCTGGATTAGTGACAGCAGCTGGCGCAGCTTTGTTAGGTGCGAAGGTGGCTTTGGTAGAAAAGCACCTGATGGGGGGTGATTGCACAAATGTGGGTTGCGTACCATCCAAAACCATGATTCGCTCGGCGCGTGTGGTTGCAGATATTAAACATGCGGGAAAATTTGGTGTTGGTACTCCTCACTACATTGATATTGATTTTCCGGCAGTAATGGAACGGCTACGACGGGTACGGGCACAAATTAGCCCTAATGATTCTGCTAAGCGGTTTCAGCAAGAGTTTGGAGTAGATGTATTTTTTGGCAAGGCACACTTTTCCAGTCCTGACGCGGTAGAAGTAGGAGAGAAAACCTTACGGTTCAAAAAGGCAGTAATTGCCACTGGTTCGCGCCCCACAAAACTATCGATAGAAGGATTTGAAGAGGTAAAATATCTGACTAATGAAAACGTATTTTCCCTGACACTACGACCAAACCGCCTGGCTGTTATCGGTGGAGGCTACATTGGTTGTGAATTGGCTCAAACCTTTCATCGTCTCGGTTCAGAAGTTGTCTTGCTCCAAAGAGGTTCGCAGTTGCTGAGCCGCGAAGATGCCGACGCGGCGACGATAATTCAAAAAAGCTTTGTGCGTGAAGGTATTCGTTTGATTTTAGAGTCGCAAATTAAACGTGTTGAACGCCAAGAAGCAGAAAAAATCATCTACTACGAAGTGAATGGGCAAGAAGACAAAATTTTTGTAGATGAAATTCTCGTTGGTGTAGGGCGATCGCCTAACGTGGAAGACTTGAATTTAGAAGCGGTTGGTGTTCAATATGACAAAAAACAAGGGGTAATTATCAATGATTACCTAGAGACAACCAATCCCCGTATATATGCCGTGGGTGATGTCTGCATGAAATGGAAATTTACCCACGCTGCCGATGCGGCGGCGCGAATTGTGGTACAAAACGCGCTATTCTCCGTTTTGGGACTGGGACGAAAAAAACTGAGTTCCCTGGTTATGCCTTGGTGTACCTACACTGATCCAGAAGTTGCCCATGTCGGTATGTATCCGCAAGATGCCCAGGAAAAAGGAATCGAAATTGACACCTTTTGCATTCCCCTGAACGACGTAGATCGGGCAATAATCGACGGAGAAGCGGAAGGATTTGCGAAAATTCATGTCAAAAAAGGAACCGACAAGATTATCGGGGCAACAATAGTAGCGCGTCATGCAGGGGAGATAATTAGCGAAATTACCTTAGCGATGACGAATAACTTGGGATTGAGTGCGATCGCCAAAACAATTCACCCCTATCCCACCCAAGCAGAAGTGATCCGCAAAGCCGCCGATGAATATAACCTCAAACGTTTATTAACTCCAACCGTGAAGAAACTTGCTTCTACTTGGCTGGCGTGGAGGCGATAGGATTACAAATCAGTGTAACTTCAGCCTCTATCTATAGAAGGATTGGCTATTAGAAACTTTTAGTTACGATGCCAACATCAGGCATCAGCAGCTTTAACATGAATATTTTCCTAGAAAACTTACTCTTCCTAGTAATTTCTACATTATTTTTCGTAATTGTAGGTTGGGCATGGAGGAATGCAAAGCCATTTGACCTACCGCAACCACTACCAGGGTGGTTCAAAATCTGGTTTTTAAGTGTGCAGATACTGGGAGGAATAATACCACTAGTAGCAATGCTTGGATTGGGATTTTTGCGCGGTTACTCCAACGCCTTAATTGTGCTGTTATCTTACCTAGTTATGCTAGGGTTACAAATCCTAGCTGAATTTGCCACACTCCGATGGTTTCATAATGTAGTTTGGGTAATGGTTCCCTACGTATATATACCTTACCGTATCTGGCAACTATATGAAGGTTGGTTGATTTTGAGTCCCGAAAGTGAATTGATGTGGGTGCAAAACTTGTTGTTGCTGGAAATAGTCGTATGGATAGTAAACTACGGTCTAGATTTAGCACAGCTTCCTAGATTACTTCGTTGGGAAACCTCGGTTTACTGAGATTACTAAGTACGGCTTTGCGTAAAATCGTGGCGTTTTTTAAACGCGGAGGCGAGGCAGCGCGTTGCGGGGGTTTCCCCCGTTGTAGCGACTGCCGTCACGCAGAGTAAGCGCAGAGGAACGCAGAGTTTTTCCGGAGAAAATTCACTACGAATTAATAGACATCTCCGATAATTAACTATGCGTCAGCCAAAATCCTTGTAGAGACGCGAAATTTCGCGTCTCTACATTCTTTTTCGGAGATGTCTAATAAAATGCTCTACTAAGGCAGCTAATTGACGCTCTCCTTACTAAAAGTAAGGAGATTTACAACGAGGCGCATAGCGTCGTCATTGTTATCTTGTTTAACAAGGATAATTTTTTGAGATTTTATACATTACTATAATGAGTTGTTACTTATTTAGCACCACCAGAAACCCTAAAAGATCATATGATTACTGATATTCTCGAGATGGGGGAGCAAACAAAGCTGCGGGCGCAGATGGTTGTACTCGGCTCCGGGATCGCGGGTGCAGAGGTAGCAACGCACCTTGCACGTCATGGTCGAGAGGTAGTACTTGTGGAAAGCGGGCGCGATCAATTCGATCCATCGATCCAGGCATTGAACGATGTAATCTTTCTTGGCAAACGCCATCGCGAACTAAATCCAGACTCTTACTACCATCAATACCTGCCACCTGAGCTACGCGGAGTCAGTCGTGTGCGTCAGTTTGGTGGCACGAGTAACGTCTGGACGGGCAAGTGGAAATACCTGCAACCCATAGATTTCGATGGTAGACCCTGGGTTGCCAACAGTGGCTGGCCAATAAGCTTTGCCGATTTGTTGGAACACTACCGTTCGGCGGCAAAAGATTACGGCTTCGGTGATTTAGAGGCAGAAGCCATACGTCCTGAAATTACGGCTCTTCGAGCAAAGCTCACCGCAGGCGGTTTGAAAATGAGCAGTTTCTATTGGGAGGAGACACCCACGCGCACGGCGGTACGCTTTGGTGAGGAGATGCGCCGCTCAAAAAATTTGCATGTCGTACTGGGCGCGACCGCAACTGAGTTAAGGCTCGACGATTCCTGCCAACGTGTAACCGCAGTCGTTTGCCGCTCACTGGAGGGCCGAGAAATCATCGTCGAAGGCGAAGTAATTATCATTGCCACCGGGGCGTTTGAAGCTGCGCGTCTCCTACTAGCCTCAAATCGTCAACTCCCCAGTGGTATTGGCAATGCATACGACCTAGTTGGTCGCTTTTATACAGACCATCCTAAACACCATACTGGAACACTACAGCCAGGCCCTTTAACTCGACAATATGCCCACGAGCTGCAATACGCCCCCAAGCCACGTTTCTGTATATGCTTTGCGCTTGACGACGCAACCCAGCAAGAGCATGAGCTACTCGAGCATGTCTTGTACCTGAAACCAATTTACGAGAAACCAATGGATCGCCTGTGGCGAACCCTGCGATTCCGTCCTGGGTGCCGAGACCGTAATGGACAGGTTGCTGCCTACCGAGTCAAGTTTGTGACTGAGCAGGCTCCACATAAGAGCAGTCGCATTAAGCTTGGAACGGAATGCGACGCACTGGGACAACGAAAGCTAGAGGTTGACTGGTGCTTCACCGACCAGGATCGGCGATCGATGGCGAAGACACTGCAACTCTTAACGCAGCGATTTGCGGAAGTCGGGCTTGGAACCTTTGACTTCGGGGACGATCAGCCGTGTTTGGAGACCATGACCGACGCAGCCCACCAAATGGGTACCACTCGTATGTCTAGCCGACCCGAAGAGGGTGTGGTTGACACGAATTGTCGAGTGTTCGGTACCGACAATCTCTATGTAGCCAGTTCAGCGGTGTTTCCGACCGGTCCTTCGTACTCACCCACGTTCACAATCCTGGCACTCGCGCGCCGTCTCGGTCAGCATCTGCTCCAGACAACACCAACGTCAACAACAAAACTTCATGTTAGCAAGACTTAGACATTTTTGGCTCAAAAACAGCCTCGAACCTATACACAGTAAAAGGTTTACCTTGATTTAGTTGTTTTCTCGCTCTACCAGGGTTTGGGCGATTTTAAAGTTGCCTTTCTCCAAACGCTCGATATGTCTTCGGAATTAACACTCTACCAAAAAGACACGCCGGCAGATTTACAACGACGCACTGTCGTGCCATTAATGTACGGGCGAAGCATTTGGATTCTTATTCTTTCCATAAAACCGATAAGTTATCGCCCAAATGCTTCGCCCCTACTAATCCAAAATCCCGGACAGTTGCTCAACGGGGGGAACCCCCGCACCGCACTGTCCTCAAAATCTAAAATCCAAAATCCTTAAGATTTACCCGACGGATCAGCAGCATGAATTAAATCAGGCTGTTCACCTGCGGGACGTTGAATTACTTGTTCACCCGTTGGTCTTGTCTGTTTTCTAAACTCTCCTAGTTGTACAGGTTTACCCGTTTGCGCCGACTCGTTAATCGCACGGATAATACGAATATCCGCCAAACCTTCCTCTCCAGATGCTTCTGGATCTTTACCACTTAGCACGCAGTCTGAAAAGTAAACAATTTCTGCCGCAAATTGATCTCCTGCGGGGAATGATTGTTCCTGCGTTTCTTGGTTAATGGTGATTTGTTGCTTTAATTCTCCCTGGTAGGAATACGCAGAGTCCATGCGTAGGTCGCCTTTTGTTCCCAATATCTGAAAAGTGGAAACTGGCGCAACACCAAAGCTAGAAGTAAAAGTTGCTAGTTTATCACCAGAGAAACGCAGAATAGCACTGGTCATTTCATCGCATTGTTCAAAACGTTTTTCTCCGTTGTTACCGCTAAAAGCAATAACTTCTGTTGGTTCATCTTGAAATAAATAACGAGCGGCATTAATACAGTAAATACCCATATCATAAACTGTACCGCCACCCTTAGAAATTGGCTCTAACCGCACATTACCTTCAACAACTTCCTGAGAAAATACCGAATTAAAAATGCGGGGTTCGCCAATTTTTCCTGATTTAACAGTCTCCACTGCTTGCATATTGGCTTTATCAAAATGCAAACGATAGGCAATCATCAACTTGACATTATTATCATGGCAAGCGCGAATCATTTCTTCACACTCTTGTTCTGTGACAGCCATCGGCTTTTCGCAAAGTACATGCACTCCTGCATTTGCCGCTTTCACAGTATATTCGCAGTGTAGGTGATTGGGTAAAGCAATATAAACTGCATCAGCCGCACCACTTCTGAGGAAAGCTTCGTATTCTTCATAGCTATAACTATGAACTCCGTACTTTTTGCCTAGTTCCTGACGCTTAACTGAATCTTCGGAAAACAAAGCCACTAATTCAGAATTTTCAGCATGGGCAAAAGCAGGTAGCACATCTTCTTGGGCTATCCAACCTAGTCCGATCACAGCATAACGGACTTTGCCCTTATTATTTTTTTGGTTTTGAGCATTTGTCATAATATTTACCTCAATTTCTGGATTTGCGAAATCTACAATTTGAGAAAAAACCTAACCCCCCAACCCCCTTCCCTTGTAGGGAAGGGGGAGTATTGTTTTGGATTATTCCCCTCTCTTTGTAGGAGAGGGGTTAGGGGTGAGGTTTCAAGCCGATGTTCCAACTGGTTGCTTAAGCAAGGATTTTGCCGCCGCAAAAATTGCATCCGCATCAATCTTGGCAGCATGTAACAATTCTTCCGGTGTTCCTGAAGTCGGCATTTCCCGCACTGCTAAATGAATGATTTGTAACTTTGACCCTGCGTAAGTGGGGGCGGTTTCAGTACCGGCAAAAGCCTCAAGTACAGCCGCGCCTAATCCGCCTTCATTCCAGTGGTCTTCCACAATAATCAAATTACCGTTGGTATCGCTTGCTGCTTGGTACAGGGTTTCGATATCGATGGGTTTGACTGAATATAGGTCTATTACACGTACGCTAATACCCTCATTCTTCAGTCTGTCATAGGCTTTTAGAGCTTCGTGCAGTGTTACACCTGCTCCAATTATCGTTATTTGGTCACGGTCTGAACTACGGATAACTTTGCTACCACCAATCGGAAATTCCTCATCTGGACTATAAATGACTGGAGTTTTCATGCGAGTTGTGCGCAGGTAGACTATGCCTTCACGGTCTGCCATCTGCGCTACCAGTTTGGCTGTTTGGTTGCCATCGCAAGGATATAAAATAGTACTATTCCAGACTGCTCGCAGAGAAGCTAAATCTTCCAATGCCATCTGCGAGGGACCATCTTCACCAATGGATACTCCAGCATGAGAACCCGATAGTTTGATGTTGGCACGGGAAATGGCAGCCATGCGGATAAAGTCGTAGGCACGGGTCAAGAAGGCTGCGAAGGTAGAAGCAAAAGGCTTGTATTGCCGTACTTGTAAGCCTACCGCCGCTGCAATCATTTGCTGTTCGGCAATGTACATCTCAAAGTAACGGTCTGGGTAGGCTTCGGCAAAGTCTTCCGCATACGTAGAATTACTGACTTCCGCATCAAGAGCGGTTACTTCGGGTGTTGCGGCTCCAAGTGCCTTGAGTGCTTCACCGTAGGCTTTGCGAGTGGCGATCGCCGAACCTTGTTTGTAATTTGGCAGTTGTAATTTTTCTCGTTTACCGGTGGAGGCGGGTTGGTCTGGATCAGGTTTTTCTACTTCGATAATAATATGACGTTCTCCACCAAGTTCGGCGATCGCTTTTTTTGCCTCTTCTTCTGGCAGCGCTTTACCGTGCCAACCGCCTATATCTTCAAAAGCTTTAATTCCCTTACCTTTGATAGTTTGCGCTACAATTACTGTTGGGCAATTAGTGTTAGTTACCGCTTGGGTGTAAGCTTCGTCAATTTCTGTGAGATTGTGTCCATCAATTTCCAGCACATTCCAACCGAAGGCTTTAGCGCGATCGCAATAGGCTTGAGTATTCCAACCTAGCATAGTTTGCCCGCGTTGCCCCAAGCGGTTAACATCAATAATGGCAATGAGGTTTGGTAGCTTGTAGTGTGCTGCGATTTCAAAAGCTTCCCAAATGGAACCTTCAGCCATCTCACTATCACCCACCAACACCCATGTACGATAGGGTAATTTGTCGAGATATTCTCCAGCCAAAGCAATACCAACACCAACGGGTAAACCTTGACCGAGGGAACCGGTAGCCACATCTACCCAAGGTAGTACCGGGACAGGATGTCCTTGCAAAGGACTACCGAGTTTACGGAGTGACATTAATTCTTGGTCAGAGACAACTCCTGCTGCTTTAAATAAAGCGTAGAGTAAGGGAGAGGCGTGACCTTTGGAAAAAATCAGGCGATCGTTGTTAGGAAATTTTGGATTGTCAAAATCGTAGCGGAAATAGTTAGATACTAGCACTGCCATTAAATCAGCAGCGGACATCGATGAAGTTGGATGACCCGATCCAGCAGCAGTAGTGGCGCGAATACTATCAACACGCAGTTGCTGCGCTAGTTCATGCCATGCTTGCAGTTGTTCAGCGGTTGCCATAATTGATTTCCTTTTTAGGAAAGTACACCAATTTGCAACCAGCGCCATTTACCAGTAAATAGTATTCATTGATTAAGAAGCTAGCGTCGGTTGCAAAAGCTAATATTCAAATTGTTGATTGTTCATGGTTCATAGTTCATGGTTCATAGTTCATAGTTCATAGTTCATAGTTTATGGCTATTAACCATTAACCATTAATCATTAACCATCAACCATCAACCATTAACCTTATTATCGTCTGCGAACGGCAATTGTGTAACTTGGTCGCTGTGAGGGTTCTCGTTGAGTTTTAACAAGCCGTAAGTCATTATCTACATATAAATGCTCTAGAAGCGGAGTTGCCAAGTATGTTTTTTCAAATCTCTTGATAGTATTTCTATCCAAATTTTCTAATGTCAGTGTTTTTGGCAACTCACCTTTTTCTATGGCTAGCTTAATTTGAGAATTAACTACATTAGTAAACCACTTATCCGCATCATCAATAGTCAAAGGAATTTCTCTATTTCTAAAACCCTGAAAAATTCCTACATTTTGAATCCACCATTGCCCATTACGAACTGCATACCTTTGCATCACCATAAAGTCATATGCAGGCAATTTTGAGGAAACTTTTTTCAAAAAAGAAGACTGATGCCCAGGTGCATAACGGGCGATATTAGCATAATAACCATCATCATGAAAAATTTGATAAGACTGGTCGTGTATCCTTCCTGGCAAAGTATCATGAAAAGGTATAGTAGACCATATCGGAGACCAAACACCAACTACAATTGGCAGTTGTTCTTGAACAAGAGGAAAAGGATTGCGTTGGCTTAATTCTTCAAAATATGGCTGCAATTCCTGATTGAAAAAATTCACTTTGGTTTTTAAAGGTTCTGTATCTCGACCTTTAACTAATTCCAAAAGTTCATTTTTGATTTCCTCTGTACTTCTTTCATTTGTAACTAGTAAGTTTACCATTTCTATTAATACTCCAACAATTTAATTACTAAATCAGCACAATAATTTTAATTAGATATCACTCTGAAGAAAGATTATTTTTATACATTTTTTTAATAACCAAAGCTCGTAGTAAGCGCTTAAGCGCTCACTACCAACTATGTTTTTGTACATTTTTACTCCATTTAACTTGTTTACAGCAATCCTAATTCGAGCGTAGTAGTAGTAGTAGTAGGGTGGGCATTGCCTACCATTACCAGCTTTGTAGGGCATAGCCCCACCTACTAAATCTCTATTTAAATTCTTTGTCTTCTTTAGTCCTTTGTGGTTTGTTAAACAAAATTATGCTCACCGCGCGTATAGGATTGCTGTATTTGCACGTAAATTAATGTTTGAAGCTTGCTTTTTCCAATACATAGCAATTTCTCTATGGTAATTAAGCAAGCCTCAGCTTCTACAAGCACTACCACCAAAGCCGATTACCATTTTCATCTACTCGGGCTTGGCGAATTACATCAGAAATTTCTTCGGCATCCTTAACATGATGGAGTGCCTTCTTTTCACCATTTGGGTATTCAACAATAAAGTAAGTGGGCACTTTAATCCAGTCTCCCGTTATGTCAGGAGAATCTACAGCAACCTGCTTAGATTTTTCTTCGATTGTTTGAGGTTGATCGGCTATTTTGTCTCCCGGATTCACAGTTAAGTTTCTTTCCTTAACTGTTGGCTCATCTTGGCTATGCCAATCTTCACTCACCGGTTGATTTATTTGATTTTCTAGTTGGCTATTCATATACCTATATTACACTTTTACAACTAGACATTACTAAAATTACTTTAGACAATTAAAATATAGATTTGCTCTTTCGTCAGAGAGAGTTATGTTTCAGTATGTCGGCGTAAATAAATGTTCTGATTTAAAAAAACAATCTAAAAATGCTTCAATACACTATATATTTAAATTATTATGCTTCTATTTTATCTCAGTCAAACTTATGATTTTTTGTGCTAGACTTAATTTTGGAAATATTATTGATAATCCATCTTAAGATAGAAGAATTTATTCAACCTATGCCATAAGAGATATATAATAATAGATGAAATAATATTGCATAGCTTTTTCTACATTATAAAATGCCAGACTATGAACAGCCCGTAGAAAATCTGGGTGATGATAAGTTCTCTTGGCAGCATCAAGCAGGCGAACAAGGGAATTTTTCTTCAAGGTTAAGCAATGAAGAACAGGGAATGGTGCTTCAGCTTGCTGATGGCACTATTAGAGCTTGCAATCCTGCGGCTGAGCGCATTTTGGGACTTACGGCAGAACTCTTGATTGGGCGTACATTCCTTGATGCGTCTTGGCAGGCAATTTGTGAAGATGGTTCTCTTTTCCCTAGTGAAAATTATCCAGCGATAGTGGCGCTTCAAACAGGCAAGCCCTGTGTGAATGTGGTAATGGGATTATATCAGCCAAATGGTGAATTAGTCTGGCTATCAATTAATTCACAACCACTGTTCCTGCCAAGCGAAACCACACCCTACGCTGTTATTACAAATTTTACTGATATTACGGCATCTGTAAATTTCAGAGTACCAGCAGCCGATATACTTAGGTCTGTAGAAGCTATTTCTGCTACCTCTGGTCAAGCGTTTGAGGAGGATGAAGCAGCTTTGGCAGAAGTGCTGCGAGAGAGTCCGCAGCTAATTCAGCAGATTGCTGATACTACTCCAGGTACGCTGTACGTATATGATTTGGTGGAACAGCGTATTATTTATATCAGCCGTCAGGTTGAAATTCTTGGCTATACCCAAGAAGAAATTCAAACAACGGGATTGCATTCACTTTTCCAAAGGATGCATCCTAATGATTATGTAAGACTCTCAACTCACTATCAGCGCCTAATTTCGGCTACGGATGGTGAAGTAGTCAGGTTTCAATTTCAGTATCAGCACGCATCGAGTGAATGGCATTGGTTATGTAGCTACGATACGGTGTTGACGAGAACTGCTAATGGCTTGCCAAAACGAATTATAGGCTTTTGTGAGGATGTTACAGAACGACGCCGTACAGAATTAGCTTTGCGAGAGAGTAACGAAAGGTTTGAGTTAGCAGCGGCGGCGGTTAATTGCCTAATTTACGATTGGGATATTGAAAAAGATACAGTAGAAAGAACTCAGGGTCTGACTCAGCTTTTAGGTTATACATTAGCAGAATCTGAACCAACTTCCGATTGGTGGCGATCGCGTATCCATCCCGATGACTTACCAGTGGTTGAAGATAGCTATATGGCAAGTCTGGCAAAAGGAAACCGTTTTTGCACTCAATACCGGATACGTCATAAGGATGGTTATTATGTGTGGGTGGAAGACCGAGGATTAGCAGTGCGAGATGCAGGCGATCGCATAATTAGAATGATTGGTACAACAACAGATATTAGCGATCGTAAACAAGCAGAAGCAGACTTGCGAGAAAGCGAAGAACGGTTTAGGCTAGCAACCGCAGCTGCTGAGTTGGGAATGTGGTTTTGGGATTTAACTACCAACGAGTTGGTATGGACTGCAAAATGTAAGGCGCTGTTTGGACTTGCCGCAAATACCAAAATCAGCTACGAATTATTTTTAGATTGCCTGCATCCAGAAGACCGCCAGCGTACCCATGAAGCAGTTACCCGCTCTTTAGAAGAAAAAATTGAGTATGATATAGAATACCGCACTATTTGGCCTAATGGTAGCGTGCATTGGATAGCAGCCAAAGGTCGAGGTATTTATGATGATTTTGGTAAGCCAGTGCGGATGATGGGTACAGCTCAAGATATCACCCAGCGCAAGGAAACAGAAGAAGCACTGAAACAACAAACAGAAGAACTCGCACAAGCAAATAGCATTAAGGATCAGTTTTTGGCCATACTCTCCCACGAATTGCGATCGCCCCTCAACCCGATTCTGGGGTGGACAAAACTGCTCAAAACCCGCAATATGGATGCACAAGCCACAACTCGTGCCTTAGACACCATTGAGCGTAATGCAAAATTGCAGATTCAATTAATAGATGACTTGCTCGATGTTTCCCGCATTCTCCGAGGCAAACTGAGCATAAATATTGCGACTGTTGATTTAGCAACTGTAATTGATGCAGCATTGGAAACCGTACGCCTAGCCGCAGAAACCAAATCAATTCAATTAATCAAGCAGATAGAACCGAATATAGGTAAAGTTTCTGGTGATTTCAATCGCTTGCAACAAGTCGTTAGTAATTTACTCTCCAACGCCGTTAAATTTACACCAACAGGCGGTAGGGTGGAAGTGCGACTGAAGGTGGAAATAGGGCAAGGGGCATCGGGCAATGGGCAAGGGGCATCGGGCAATGGGCAAGGGGCAT
>JBHYDF010000187.1:0-17284 GCA_051861145.1 Nostocaceae cyanobacterium | reverse complement strand
AGTTAGGAGTTAGGAGTTAGGAGTTAGGAGTTAGGAGTTAGGAGTTAGGAGTTGTAGAAACGCCCCGTCCGAGTATCCGTACAAAAGTTGTGAGTTAGCATTATTGGGAACTCAGGGTTACTCCTGTGCCTTTTCTCTTAATTGTTGCAAAAGGTAAGGAGAGATTAGGGACAAAGGAAAAGTTACGTGAAATATATTTATTAGTGAAATATTATATTTAGTAATAGATGAAACTGAATCAAAGGCGATCGCTAAAGATTCAAGTTAATTTTATGTTTTTTGTAAATATACAAATAATACTAAATCTTAATGTCAAGTATGATACTGGGGTCACAGGTGTCTAGTAATGATGATGACTTATTTTCTGTTTCAGGTGAAGTGCTGATTCCTCAAGCTCCTCCTGAATTTAAGTCGGGTTTTATCGGCATTATCGGTCGCCCTAATGTCGGTAAATCTACGTTAATGAATCAATTAGTAGGACAAAAAATTGCTATTACTTCACCAGTAGCACAAACTACACGCAATCGATTACGGGGTATTTTAACCACGGAAGAAGCACAGCTAATTTTTGTGGACACCCCAGGAATTCATAAACCCCATCATCAGTTGGGGGAAGTGCTAGTGCAAAATGCCAAAATAGCGATTGAATCAGTGGATGTAGTGCTGTTTGTGGTGGATGCAGCAACTTACTGTGGTGCAGGCGATCGCTATATTAGCGAATTACTGAGTCATAGCAGTACACCAGTAATTTTGGGATTGAACAAAATCGACGAACAACCCCCAAATTCCCAACAGATAGATGAGAGTTACACGCAACTGGCCCAGTCCCATCAATGGCAAACGGTGAAATTTTCTGCCAAAACTGGTGCAGGATTATCTGATTTGCAACAATTATTAATTCAACATTTGGAACCGGGACCTTACTATTATCCTCCCGACTTGGTGACTGACCAACCGGAACGCTTTATCATGGGCGAATTGATTCGAGAACAGATTTTGTTATTGACCCGTGAAGAAATTCCTCATTCAGTTGCTATTTCCATAGACAAAGTGGAAGAAGTACCCACCATTACCCGCGTACTTGCGACAATCCACGTTGAGCGCGATTCTCAAAAAGGAATTCTCATTGGTAAAGGCGGATCGATGCTCAAAGCTATTGGTAGTGCAGCAAGAGAACAAATTCAAAAGTTAATTGCAGGCAAAGTTTACTTAGAATTATTTGTGAAAGTGCAGCCGAAATGGCGTCAGTCTCGCCTACGTTTGGCAGAGTTGGGGTATCGCGTGGAAGAATAAATAAAGTTAGGAGTTAAGAGTGAGGAGTGAGGAGTTAAAAAAGATTAAATTTAATTGTCTTCAAACCCCATTCATCATTCTTCACTCCTAACTCCTAACTCCTAACTCCTAACTCCTAACTCATTCAAAATGTCTCCCGATACTCCCACCCACTTTAATTTACCCCCAGATGCTCCGCCGTTGCGGGTGTTGATTGTCGAAGATGACCCTATGATGCTACTGGGTTTGGAACAGTCGCTCATGGCTCACCCCCAGTTAGAAATTGTGGGACAAGCAGAAGATGGCTATTTGGGAGTGCAAGCGGCATTGAAACTCAAACCAAATGTGGTAGTAATGGATATTGGGTTGCCGCGACTAGATGGGATTGCAGCAACACAGCAAATTAAAGCCGCACAACCAGAAACTCATGTGGTGGTGCTGACATCCCACACAACTGAGACGGAAATCATTGCTGCTTTGTCTAGCGGTGCGGATGCATATTGTATTAAAGGAGCAAGTGTAGAACGGTTATTAAGTGCGATCGCAGCTGCTTATGAAGGTGCAACTTACCTTGATCCCCAAATTGCCAGACAAGTAATTGAAAATCTCAAACCACCTTCTCCAAAAGGAAATACCGCAAATCTTTCCGAACGCGAATTAGATGTGTTGAAACTGATGGTAGAAGGTTACAGCAACCCAGAAATTGCAGAAAAACTTTACCTCAGTCCTAACACCGTGAAAACTCACGTCCGAGGGATTATGAATAAATTATCTGTTGACGATCGCGTGCAAGCAGCAGTTGTTGCTCTACGTTCTGGGTTAGTTTGAAACTGGAATTTATCGCGGTTCCCAGTTGAGTAAAGTACACATTGTTATGGGGACAATTTATGAATTGCCCCTACCTGTATACCTCATTCAAACGAGAAGCGCTATGGTGGGTTATGAACTTGTAGAAAAGCCTGGAAATAAATTTCCGGCTATGACCAGACGTGCCATGGCACGTCTCTACAAACCCATTAAGTAAGTCGGCGTAAAAAATTAAAGGTTTGTAGTAAGCGCTTCAGCGCTGAAGCGCTTACTACAAGCTAACTTACAAGCTTTACTTTTCTTTACATAGTTCGGTTTATTCGCGCCGACTTACTTAAAATGGGTTAGAACTCTTAACCAGTCGGTTTTTAACCAATGTAGAGACGCGAAATTTCGCGTCTCTACAACTGAACTTCCCCCCAAGCAAAAAGAGCGCGCCTCTTAACCAGAGCGACTTTCAACGTTTTTCGATTCGCCCTTACGCCCTTACAAATTGTCAAAGGGTCGTGGCGTCGCGAATTTGAGGCGTTGACCCCCCGTTTTTTAGTCTACCACAGATGTGCCAATAGTTCTATCGCTTACATGGGTACAGATATATTGGCTTGGACATCCTTTGTTTGATTTGCTGTTTGGGACTTTCTACTTCCCCCGTGGAAAGATACCAACAGCCTATGGTGTAGGCGAACCCGTCCCTACTGCTTATTGGGATCAACTACGATACCCTTGGAGTCAGAAAAAGCAATCTACCAAATAAATTGACTTTTATAGACGACTGGTCTAATGTAAATTATGAACAAAGAAACAACAAAAGTAACACTCTTGAAGACAGGCGCACGCTTCCTTCGGGAGAAAGGTTACAACCATACCGGAATACAGGAGGTGTTGCAAGAAGCAGGAGTACCCAAAGGGTCGTTTTACTACTATTTCAAGAGTAAAGAAGACTTTGGGCTAGAGATTATTAACCATGACGCTTGTGAACATAATAGAGTTTTAGAAACATACTTAAAAGATGAAACTCTGACTCCCTTAACACGTTTGCGGCGGTATTTTGAGGATAAGTGTTCTGAATTTGAATCTCTACATTATCGGGAAGGATGCTTGCTAGGAAATATCGGTCAAGAACTGGCTGATCAGAATGAAAGGTTTCGCTTGCGGCTGTTTGAAATTTTTGCAGACTGGCGCGATCGCTATGTTGAATGTTTGCAACAAGCACAAGATGTGGGAGAAATTCCTTCTCATCTTGACGTTAGGCTGTTAGCTGATTTTTGTGTCAATAGCTGGGAGGGAGCATTACAGCAAATGAAGGTAAGTAAAAGCAGTGTTCCTCTCAAAACCTTTATCACCATCATGTTTGATGTGGTTTTAAAAGGTTAATAGTTTTTCTGTCTTCGGTTTTGAAAAAGGTGCTTTGTTGTGTTGAGTAGTAGACCGGTCTACTAAAAATTAATGGATGGATCATGGATGGATCTATGAAAAAAGTTTTCATTTCTATAACCAGCCTTTTACTGGCCACTGGCACTAGCATTTTACTTCAAGCTCACCAAAAACAAGAGGATACAATGCAAGACAAGAAGATTCTTATCGTTGTTACTAGCCACGATACCCTTGGTAATACTGGAAGAAAGACAGGGTTTTACTTATCTGAAGTTACGCATCCTTACGAAGAATTTACCCGTGCTGGTTATGATGTTGATTTTGTGAGTCCCAAAGGTGGGAAAGCACCAATGGATGGAGTGAAACTGGAAGACCCGATAAATAAAGCGTTTCTCGATGACCCGAAAAAAGTTGAGCAGGTGGAAAACACGCTGACACCCAGCCAAGTTGATCCCAAACAGTATGATGCTATCTTCTACGCTGGTGGTCACGGTACAATGTGGGACTTCCCGAACAACGAAAAACTCGCCCAAATTGCTACTGCTATTTATGAACAAGGGGGTGTAGTGGGTGCAGTTTGTCACGGGCCAGCAGGACTAGTGAACATAAAACTTTCCAATGGTAAGTATTTGGTTGCAGGCAAGACAGTGACTTCCTTCACTAATGAAGAAGAAGCAGCAGTTGAACTTACCAAGGTTGTGCCATTTTTACTAGAATCTAAGTTACAGGAGCAGGGTGCTAAATTTACCAAAGCTCCTAATTTTCAGGCTCATGTTGTAGAGAGCGATCGCCTTGTTACTGGACAAAACCCCGCTTCAGCAGCAGGTGTAGCAGAGGAAATGGTGGATCTGCTGATGGAAAAGGAAAAAGCAGAGTCTGAGACTCTGAAGATTTTTTAATACGTTATGCGATCGCTTAAGTATCTTAGTTGGTGCGTTATGCTTCGCTAACGCATCCTACATGCTAAGGAAAAAGGTAAAAGGAAAAAATCTGCCTTTTACCTTTTTCCTTGCTTTTTGCATCAAATCTTGCCGCAATTTGTCACAAAAAAGTTAATAAAGTTTACAAATATTATTTTTACCTGTTACACTTCTTTACATAACAGTTAAATCTCTGATAACGAAACTGCATGACTAGGTGCAGCAAAGATGTACCTGCAAGACAGTCCCCAAACTGGCTTGAGGTTGAATGCAAAAAACTTAATAATCGCCAGCGTTTTTGGATTGGTTTTATCTCACTTTTAGGGCTAAAAGTCTTGAATTGACGCGAGTTGATTGGATTTATTGCCAGCTTTTCTTAGCTTTGAAATTCTTCGTTTGAATTTTGAAAGCAGTTAATTAGCAAACAATATTGGAGAATCGGATCATGGCTTTGACTATCGAGTCCGCTCAAAATATTTTCTCTAACACTCAACTTCCTAGCCCCATTCCAGCGACTATAGCGCTGTTTGATCAACTAAGCGTTGACGATCAACTGGCATATCTGTGGTACGCCTACACCGAAATGGGTCGTACAATTACTCCCGCAGCTCCAGGAGCAGCACGCCTGCAACTAGCGGAAAGTTTGCTTGCTCAAATTAAGCAAATGTCTCCAGAAGAACAAACACAAGTCATGCGGGATCTTGCTAGTCGTGCTGACACTCCAATTAGCCGTTCCTACGGGTTCTTCAGTGTTAACACCAAGCTGGCTTTTTGGTATGAGTTAGGAGAGTTGATGAAACAAGGTATCGTCGCTCCGATCCCGACTGGTTATCAAATGTCTCCTGGTGTGCAAGTAGTGCTAGAAGCAACCAAGAAGCTTGATCCCGGTCAGCAAATCACAGTACTACGTAACACCGTAGTAGACATGGGATTCGATACTTCTGCTCTTGGTCCCAGTACTTATCCAAAAGCTACTGTAGAACCCCCTTTCCAGCGTACTGCTCCCGCTTCTACCTCAGTCAAAATTGAGGGCATCACAGAGCCTGCTGTACTAGGCTACATCGAAGCCATGAACGCAGACAACTTTGATGCGGCTATTGCTTTATTTACTCCCGAAGGTGCATTGCAACCGCCATTCCAAAAGCCGATTGTTGGTCATGAGGCGATCGCTAAATATATGCGTGAAGAAGCACAAGGACTGAATATGATGCCGCAGCAGGGTATCTGTGAGGTTAAACCAGATGGCTCTAAGCAGCTGAAAATCACAGGTATAGTACAAACTCCTTGGTTTGGTGTCAACGTTGGGATGAATATTGCTTGGCGGTTCTTAATCAATCCCCAAGGTAAAATTTTCTTTGTGGCGATCGATATGCTGGCATCTCCCCAAGAACTACTAAACCTACGTCCCGTTTAGCAAAATAGGGTGAGAAACTGTAACTTACAGCAGTTTTCACGTATTTGAACCATATCTATTGTAGGGGCACAGCAATGCTGTGCCCCTACAAGGACTTCGGTTATAGCAAATAGAATTAGATTAACAATCCCAATGTTCGAGATATTTCATAGCTAATTCAGCTGGTGTATCATTTTTGAGTGTAATCTTTTTATTGAAAGTCATATAAAGATTATTTAATATAGATATATCTTCAAAAATTAACTGAGTGCGAAATTTGTTTGCTATTTGGGGAAACTTAAGAAATTTCTGCCACCAGGTAAATCCAGGTTCTAAATAACTATCTAGACAAATTTTAGTATTTATAGGTGACTCTGGGTACATAGTAATAACTCCTACAACAAGTTGTCCTTTGTTTTCTAAAGTTACAACTGCCAAACCTGGTAATAAAGTATTGAAAGATTGAACCATTACCTCATCAACTAATGAATTAATCTTATTTATTTTTGCATCTTTATCATCCCGTTTATACTGGATAAGTTGCCAGGAAAGTTGATTCTCATTCTGGGTTAGATTATCAATTTTTATTTCTTTTGTAAGGATGGTATTACGATGAGTACCAGCAAAATGTTCGCCATCGTGTATATTCCATATAGCTTGGAGGATATTACAATTAACTGATTCAGAGTGAGAATAAATATGGTTAAGTTTGCTCAGATGCAATTGGGAATGAGATTTAGGTAGAAAAGGAATATTACTATAATTGGGAATAGGTAGTTTTGGTTTAATGGGTTCAGAAACTAATTTTCCTTCCTGTTCTTGCCAATGAAGACCATAAGTCCAAACTAAACCATCAATAACTTGTAAAGGTAAAACTTGTTGTATAGCTTGACTGGAAATATTTCCTTCTATAATTACTTTGCCATCTCCTAAAAATTGGATTTTATTACCGTGATAAGGACAAGCTAAACAACTCCTTCCTTTAAAGTCTAAAATATAACCACCTTTAGCCAGATTGGCTCCAGCATGAGGACAAATATTATCTAAAGCATTTAAATTACCTTCTTCATCCTTCCAAATTACATAATCATGATTAAGAAGAGTAATTAATTGGAGTTTATTAATTTCAAAACTGTCATATCTGCCCAAACACCAAGGAGCGCCTTCGTACATTTGTGTTTTAGTTTCAACTTTCATTAACGCTACTACTCTCTAACTTGTAACTGTGCTAATGACAAGTATTACAAGTTTGCTAAGTAACTAGCTTGTAAATTCTTCCTACTTTTTGGATATTCTCCCTATTTCTTAAACTGTTGTAAAAAGCTTTTAGGAGTAATACCGACTAGACGCTTGAAATAACGATGAAGATGACTTTGATCTACAAAACCTACCTGCTTTGCTATCTCGGCGATGGATAATTTTCCTTGTTGCAATAAGTTCTTGGCTCGTTCGATCCGGCAACGAATGACATATTGATGAGGCGTAATACCTGTAGTTTCCTTAAAAAGTTGCGAAAAATAATGGGGACTCATTTGCACTACAGTTCCTAATTCCTTTAAGCTTAAGTCGCTATCAAGATGAACGTAAATATAATCGATTACCTGTTGTAATTTATATTGAGGTAGTTTTCCTCCTACACATTCAGACGAATTGCGGCAAACAACCAAATAATGCTCTAGCAAATGGACTATGAGTGTATTAATTAAAGTCTCGGCATAAAGACGACTGCTAGTACCATGTCTGACTAAAACCGATTTCAGTGCTAGTCCAATTTGGTAAATAAGTGGATCGGAAGTCGCAAACTGCGGTAAAAGTTCAATCCGATCTGGATTGACTACTTCGTAAATAGTCTGAGCAAAAACCGTAGGGTTGATCGCGATCGAGAGCGCGCTACCTAGCTTATTCCATACTACTTGATGACTCGTGTTGGCAGGGACAATGACAAAATCTCCTTGAACAGTTTGTTCTTGAACCAAACGTCCATCGATATTTCTTTCTGCTTGAACGGGTGATGGTATGTCAGTAAAAATTCCTATGCAATGTTGTTTGACCAAAATCTTAGGTATTTCTCCTGGGGGATATCGGTCATAAGCGATACAAAGATCATCCCAACCAACAGACACACTAGAAACAAGAGGCAAGCGCCTAAAAATACGTTTATAACCTTCTTCTTTCTCTTTAGTAAAATTGACTGGTTCTAAAGTTTTTAATTCTTTCATTTTTTGAGATTTTATTCTTTTAGCTTTTGAATGCGATTGCCGTTTAAGTAACTTTAAATTTTGGCGTTGCTGATTGAAAGTATGAAACTGTTAACATCAGATTTACAATCTACCGCACCAGAAGCAATTCATGAATTGCTTCTACAAAATTCATCCCTTTATTCAGCAACGCCGTAATTTTTTTCTCGCTTACCACCCCAAACGAGTTGGCTGTTCGTAAACTCGCTTGAGGGTATTCACATCTCTCGGAGAAATAGGCGGCGGATTACGAACCTGAGAAAAGTATAAAGCATCACTTTCTATCTGGCTGTGTCCCCAAATACCCAAGGCGTGACCTAGTTCATGCCGAGCAGCCGCCACAAGATATTTACCTGTTTGACTGGGACTCAGCAGGATAGTAAAATGATGGTATAAAATATTGTTTTTTGTATATAAATCATAAGTAGTTTGAGCGGAACGCGCACGAGGAATATTACTGCCTGGAGAAGTTTGAAGGGGTGGCGCTTTCCGTAATATTGTAATATCTGCAACTTCTGCTTTTTCTACTACCTGCAAAGGTAAATAAGCATTCCACTCGTGTACTGTCTTTAAAATGTCATTTACCCATGCTTCCGCCTGTTTGGCATTTATCGTTTTCGGTGTTTCTACGTAAACTTTAACAGGAAATTGCGACCAGATTAAATAGCCTACTTGCGTTGGTGCAACTTGAGAAAAATAGTCCCCACTGTTCGTGCTATCTTGCCACTGTGCGAGCGTTCGTGGTAGAGGATGGATTTGGGTCGGCGCGAGAGGAGGAATGGAGGAGAGGGAGGAAGAGGGAGAGTATGAAAAAATAGCAAATGACTGCACGTTAGTTAATGTAACGAGCAGTCCAGTGCTAATAATGAATCCCAAAAGTACAAGTAAACTTTGACGAAATACTTTTTTTGGGAATTTTTTTGAGGTTTTCGATGTTGGGTGTTGGGTTATTTTACCCATATCCCCTATCCTTATTTGGGTAGCCAACCAGCACTTAAAACCACTGCTAAACCGAGAAAAACGACTGTGAGTGCCCAAGTAACTCGGTTTAGTGTGTTTTCAGCACTCTTGGTACTGCTAAATAACTGAGCTTGTCCGCCAATGGCTCCAATACCATCTCCTTTTGGGCTATGCAGTAGCACTAAAATTATTAAACCAATAGCAGAAAAAACCCAGATGCCTTCTACGATTTGAGTAACGGTCATGGTTGCAATATAATGGTTAACTTTTTGAATAGGAGTGAGGAGTTAGGAGTTAGGAGTTAGGAATGAAGAGTTAGAAAATTTTATAACTCACAACTCATAATTCATAATTCATAACTCCTAACTCATAACTCATAACTCTGTTACAGCCCAACTTGCATGGGAGTGCGAGGTAATTGCACTTCATACTCCGCAGGTTGCACCAGCGATCGCCCTGTCATTTCTGATGGCTGAGGTAGCTGTAAAATCTCCAGAATTGTTGGGGCGATGTCCGCTAGCTTGCCATCATTTCGCAAGGTAACATTTCCGCCATGTCCGGGGATTTTCGCTTTCTCTCCTTCTACCAAAATTAAGGGGACTGGATTAGTAGTGTGAGCTGTCCAGGGATTCCCTCCCTCATCTATCATATATTCTGCGTTGCCATGGTCGGCAGTAATAATTACTGTACCTCCGGCTTTACTTATACTTGCCAGCAGGTGAGCCAAACAGCGATCCACAGTTTCAATAGCTGTAACCGTCGCTTCCATTTGACCTGTATGCCCTACCATGTCTGGGTTAGCATAGTTAATCACAATTAGGGAGTACATACCCTTTTCAATAGCTGCGATCGCAACATCTGTAACTGCTTCGGCTGACATCGCCGGTGCTTTGTCGTAGGTTGCAACCATCGGACTGCTTACTAGTTCCCGGTCTTCTCCTGGGAATGGTTCCTCTAGTCCGCCGTTGAAAAAGTAAGTAACGTGAGCGTATTTTTCAGTTTCCGCAGTCCGAAACTGCTTCAGACCATGTTGAGAAATTACTTCTCCCAGAATATTACTCAGATTTTGCGGTTCAAATGCTACCTTAACTGGTAATTCTGGGTCATACTGTGTAAACGTGGCAAAATCTAACGGTTTTATTTGCTGTCTTTCAAAACCGTTAAATTCTGGATGAACGAAAGCTTGGGTGAGTTGTCTGGCGCGATCCGGGCGGAAGTTAAAAAATATTACGCCATCCCCTGCTTCTATCGCTCCGGGTGCAATTCGTATCGGAATGACAAATTCATCTGTCACACCTTCTGCGTAGGATGCTTGCAAAATTTCTAGTGCAGAACGACCAGCGCCGGGGCCATTTTGTGTCATCACGTCGTAGGCGCGTTTTGTCCGATCCCAACGGCGATCGCGATCCATCGCATAGTAACGACCGCTGAGAGTGACTATACGTCCTACTCCAATCCGGTCTATGTAGTTTTGTAACAGTGCAATTGCCTTGATACCCTCCGTTGGAGTGGTATCGCGACCATCAGTGATGGCATGTATGCAAATTTCGGAAATTCCTTGAGCTTTAGCTAAGTCAAGTAGCCCGAATAGATGGCTAATATGCGAGTGTACCCCACCTTCAGAACAAAGCCCGACGATATGCAACTTGCCATTACGGCTTTGCACTTGTTGGCAAATGTTAACTAGTGCTGGATTCTTGAGGATGGAACCGTCTTCTACCGCATCGGAAATGCGTACTAATTCTTGCGGTACAACCCTCCCAGCACCGATATTCAAATGACCAACTTCCGAGTTGCCCATTTGGCCCTCTGGCAACCCTACGGCTTTTCCTGATGTGCGGATAAGGGTGTGTGGATATGCTGCCCATAAGCTATCCATTATCGGAGTTTTAGAGGCGGCAATAGCATTTCCTTCTTTCTCCTCGCAGTAGCCCCATCCGTCTAAAATGACTAGCACCACGGGAGCAACAGGTGCTTTGGTCATAACAAAATTGCCCTTTACTTTTTGTAATACCCGAATGATACCACTGCCACCGACCGTCGCAAGTGAATTTCTGCTTATTAACTTATTTTATGACATTATTCCGTTTTTTTTACATATTTCTTAAACTTGAACAATTTTTTCTTAATTTTTGTGGTATTTGTAAATGGTTCATGGTTCATGGTTAATGGTTAATAGCCATGAACCATGAACCATGAACCATGAACCACTATCCACTACTTCTTTTTCCCCGCAGCCTTAGCAGCTTTAGCAGCTTTCTTTGCAGCTTTTTCAGCAGCGATCGCCGCTAATCTTGCTTGTTCTTTTTCCTCTGCTATTTTATCCAGATAGTAATGATAGTCACCCAGATATACTCTAAATTCTCCATCCCGAATTTCCACAATTTTATTTGCTACCTGAGATATAAAATAACGGTCGTGGGAAACAACAATTGCCGTGCCATCGTAGTTTTGCAAAGCTTCTTCCATCATTTCTTTCGCCGGGATATCTAGATGGTTAGTTGGCTCATCTAGAATTAATAAATTTGCCGGACGTAAAAGCATTTTTGCCAATGCCAAACGAGCCTTTTCACCACCACTTAAAGCGGCAACTTTTTTAAACACTGTATCGCCACTAAATAAAAAGCGTCCTAATAGCGTGCGGACTTCTTCATTTTTCCAGTCAGGAACTTCATCATGGATAGTTTCCATGACAGTTTTTTCTAAATCCAAAGCTTCCGCTTGGTTTTGTTCAAAGTAACCAGGAATAACATTGTGTTCGCCTAATTTAACAGTGCCTTCTGTGGGTTGTTCCATACCCATGATTAGGCGTAACAATGTCGATTTACCCGCACCATTGGGAGCAACAAAAGCAATGCGATCGCCTCTTTCAATTAAGAGATTTGCTCCCAAAAATAAAATTTTATCATCATATGTGTGAGTTAAATCTTTAATTTGTACCACTTCCCGCCCGCTACGAGGTGAAGGCGGAAAACGGAAGTGCAATGTTCTCACTCTTTCTGTTGGTGCTTCAATACGCTCAATTTTTTCCAGTTGTTTTTCTCGGCTTTTTGCCTGAGTGCTGCGGGTGGCGCTAGCGCGGAATCTGTCTACAAAAGCTTGCTGTTTATCTAGTTCTTTTTGCTGGCGTTCGTAAGCGGCTATTTGCGCTGTTTGGTTTTCTGCTTTTTGTTGCAGATATGCCGAATAATTGCCAAGGTAAGTAGTGGAAACACCGCGTTCAGTTTCCACAATTTGGGTGCATAGGCGGTCTAGAAACTCCCGGTCATGGGAGACTATTACCATCGGCGTAGTTAGCCCTTTGAGATAATTTTCTAACCACTCAATGGTTTCTAAATCTAAGTGGTTGGTTGGCTCGTCCAGCAGCAATAAATCAGGTTCTTGTAGGAGGATTTTACCTAAACCCATCCGCATTTGCCAACCGCCACTGAAAGCACTCACAAGGCGATCGCCATCTTCTGGTTCAAACCCCATTTCTGGTAAAATCTTACCGATGCGTGCCTCTAAGGCGTAACCATCCAGAGCTTCAAACTGCCGTTGCAAACGATCCAATTTGTTAATCAGCTTATCCAGTTCCTCTGGGGAGGCGCTTTCCATCTGACGCTGTACCTCTGCCAAAGAGTGATTTACCTGGTTTGCTTCTTTAAAGACTGTCCAAAATTCTTCTCTGACAGTGCGGCTGGGATCTACTTCAAATTCTTGGTTAAGATAAGCTATATGTAAGCTGGCGGGACGAATAACTTCACCGGATGTCGGTTCAACTTCTCCAGTGATAATTTTGAGTTGGGTAGATTTTCCGGCTCCATTGACACCAACTAAACCAATGCGATCGCCTGGCTTAACTTCCCAGTTGATATCCTTGAGGACTTCGCCAGTTGGGTAAATTTTACTGATATGTTCTAGTCGCAGCATCAGGTGTCTCCAAGGTAGGCGATGGGTAGGGAAGGCGAACTTAACTTACTTCGAGTCCAATCTTAACAAAATTTAACTACAAATACAGCGCTAGAAAATCCTTGAAAACAGAGAAAATTTTTAGCTAGTGATGCTGAGTGCTGGGTATTACATAATAGCCGTTTAAATAACCATGATTCCGTCAGACTGAAGTCTGCGGCTACACAAACAAAGCCTGCCTACGCAGGCTAATTTTTATTATGGTTAATTTATCGGACACAATATTACTCAGACGCTTGATTTTTTGCTGCTTGTCTGACTTGTTCCACTTCCAAGCCTAACGCCTCTGCTATCTGTTCTACAGTTAGACCTAAAGCCAATAACCTTGGTACTGCTTCTTGCTTACCTTCTTGCTTGCCTTCTTGCTTGCCTTCTTGAAATGCTTCCTGATAAAATCGTGTTTGCTTTAGCTCACTCAATCCAAACATAGCTTCTATTTCCTCTCTACTCATCCTTGGAAACTTATAAACCAAGATAGTCTCTATTAATTGTAATAATTGTTGCTGTTGGATTTCCAAGCTTATCTCTTGCCTGGTTCTATCTACTAACTCCTTGGCTTGTGCAATTGCTGTATCTTTATCTTCAATAACTAATTTAACAGTCGCAATGCCAATAGGTAGCGATGCAGCTTCACCTAATTCATCAAGATAAATGCGTGTGACTCTCTGACTAGCGAATAATTCTTGGTAATGTTGTAAATTCGCTGTGTCTATACTCCTGCTAGGGTATATCACTACACCACGCCAATCATTTTTTGGCAGGTTTTGCCGTAGATATAAAAATATTTCGGCAAATAGTCTAGCGTAAATTTCTGAATCTGGTTGAAACTGAACTTCAACAAAGTAAATAGGGTTTTCTTCTCCTAGTGTAGGAAGAAATACACCATCTATTCTGAATGCTGTTTGCTTGATTTCAACTGATGAAAATTGATAAGCGTTAGCCTCTTCTGCTGGTTCTCCGATAAGTTCAAAGAAGATACTAGGAAATTCTTGAAAGAGGCGATAGAAGATACTGTCAGTTTTCACAAAAATGAAATTATGCAGATTTTACATGAGGACTATATTATCAAAATAGCTACCATAAATCGTGTAATTTTGATATTGTTGCCTATATTTTTGGATGGGCAATACGCCCATCCCACAATAAAGTTTTAGAGTAAATTTTCTGTTTGGTTTTCTTCTTCAGAACCATCACGCACATCAAGCAACTGCTCTTTTGATATTCCTAATATACGTGAGAGTGGTGCTAATAAGCTATCTTCTACTGTTTCTCCAGCATAGATGTTATTTAATTCTGTAGGCGACAATTTAAAGGTATCGCAGAATTTAGCAAACTCCTGATTCCCTAAATCAAGCTCTTTTTGTCTATCGCGAAGTAAAGCAGCGATCGCTCTCGTTCCATATTTAGGACGCCTGCTCATTTTGATGTATTTTTTAATCAAATCTTTAACTTGGTTAGTGTCACCACCTGATTTTCTGAGTAAGTCAATACAAGCTGTTTTTAGTGCTTTTTTTAAAACTTCTTCTTCACTCTAGTAAGAGCGCGATCGCCTTAACCAACTCCTTAAAAAGTAACTTAGCAGCTTTAGAGGCGACACGCGATCGCACTAATCTTACTGGTCTACCAGCAGCTTTTTCCTCATCCAACTGTTGCCCCAATGCTTGCCCAATCTCGTTTTTGAGACGGTTACGCTTTGGCTCGATGCGGGTAAAAACCCACTGCCAAAGCGCGATGCGGCATAAGTCGGAACCGCCAACAACTTTAACACGATGGGTATCACCGGAAGCTTCTAGGGAAGGAGCAACGCCCAAAGCCTTGTGAAACCGGCGTAGTGACAAATGATGTTTGGTGGGTTTTCCAGATTTTCTGCCTTTTGAAATTCTCACCTCTGGTTTACCGTCCTGGCCAAGATAATTCTCAAACGGGTAAATTTGACTAAGAAGGACAGCAGTTAGGCGTGAGCCAAATTCAAAACGCGCAAAAACCTTTCTGTAAGGCTCAAACCGCCAATCAGTAAGGATTTGCTGTAACTCGTCCTCGATGAGAAGCTCCTCTCGTTGAAGGTCGCATAAACGGCGGGCATGGAAGCGAATTGTGTCAGTAATGCCCAGTCCTACAGTTTGAGCATAAAGGTTGTCGTAGCGTACCGAGGAACGCTCACCAGCCAGCCCCACAGCAGCGGTACTTTCTCACTGCACCGACGTGATCGCACCAATGCCACCTCTGGAAATTGCCAAGCTAAGTCCTGACGCAAGCGGTTGATAATGGGAGACTGGACGCGGTTGAGGTGTGCAAGTCTCAATACCAACTCACGCAAGCGTGTTACTGCTTGGTCACGGATCTGCACAAACCTTCGATGATTATCGAAATAATCGAAACAGTAACAGGCAAGGGCTAGCGCGTCAGCATCATCGTCTTTGTCTGGCAACCCTAGCTGATAGGCTCGATAACTTCTTAATTCTTTGTGACCAACTAAGCGCACTTCCACACCAGCGCGGGCCAAGTGAGTACCCCAAAGTTTCGCATAATTAGTCCCGGTCGGCTCCATTACCGCAATGTCCGGCTTTAATTCCAGCAGCGCTTTTATCCCCTCGCTGTTGGCACTGAAGCGAAAAAACGGACATTCGTAATAAAATTGACGTGGTTCAAGTGGCTTGCACTCTAACAAGCAAGCAGAAACTGAGGACTTGCTGACATCAAGCCCCAACACTCTCAAGTTATTTTGTTGCATCTGGGTGAGGTTGGTTGGTTTTTTCTTGCATCTCCGGATCAAGCCTTTGAATCACCCGAAAGCCAAGCCAGCTTATTTCACTCTCAAGGCAACCGGAGTTAAACTCAGGCTACACGGGGACAGGAAAACAGCACAGTTACAGCAACCGAGCTTATGAAGAAGAAAAAGCCACGCTTAGCTTGTTTCATTTACAAAGCCCTAAGCTCCTGTGCAGTGCTGTGCAATCTGATTTGGACTCAGACCGCTACGACGGGCGCGTAACCCGTCGTTTCGCCAGTGAGTCAACTGGCTCATCAGGCGGTTAAATGTTAAGCAGCTTTGAGATGGATTCTCCAAATTTCATCTGGTGGATATTTGGTGATTTTGGAGCATTCATCAAATTCAGCAGCATTGTTATCTGATGGCAAAACACGGTCAATCGACTCAATAATGTAGTCATTGAATTTTGTTTCCCCTATCAGTTCTGATGGTTCACAACTGCTTGTGTAACCTTCTATCTCCGAGGCTTTTATCTGTTCACCATTTAGGTAAAACTTGCTGTAGTAAAACTTTAAATTTTCAGTCATTTCACCCTCTTATTTTTCAACAGGGAAAAGCATACATCTTACTTTGCCGTCTTTGTATTTCCAGCTTTTAACTTCTCTTCCTAGTGCTGGTTTTACTAATTTGCATTCTTCTAATGTGTTGACCTCCACATATTCTTGACCGTTTTCATCTTTTTTGATGATTAAATCTTCTAAATTCATCAAGGTATTCCCTTGACGATCTACTACTTTTTTCTTCCCTCCTTCAGTCACAATAAAGTAAGTAGCTGTACCAATCGTTACGACTCCTAAAACAGCACATACAACGGTTCCTACACCTGTTGCACATAAAGGCGCTGCGGGTGCTAGTGCTGGATTTGCTTTAACTGGATCTAGCTTGCTAAAACTGGTAGATACGACCGCTACCGCGACTCCAAAAGTTAACCATTTGGCTTTTCTCATTGTTTAGTTTCCTGTTTGAGAAAGTGGTGTTCACCCAAGAACACCACACTGTGCAAGAACGTTTGTGCCAAGGAAAGGAAACGCCCTCTCCTTAGCAAAAGCGAAGACAGGCCTGGTTAATCTGGCTTTTGGTTCGTGGTAGATTAGGGTTAATCATTCAGTTGAGCGATACGGCTGTCTTCCGTAACGCCTAAATAATTTAAAAGGGGATATCATCCTCTAGTGGCAGAGGTACACCCAGTTTTTCTAGGAATGCTTTAACTTTCTCCCACCGTTGTTTAGCTTGATGAAGCTGATGCTCTAAGTCTTTAATCTCTTGCTCTATTGAGCGTTTTGCGTCTAAAAGCTTTTGATTTTTGAGTTTCAAATCGTCGTTGGTAAAACCGAGTTCATAATCAACTTTGGATTTGAGCCAGTCGAGTACGGACTGTTCATCCTCGTTTTCCTCAACTGTCGCTTCTAGCCTGAGAGACTGTCTGTTATAGCTATCACCCTTAGAGCGCTCGTAGCTGATGGTGTTAAATTTAATACATTTATCCGATATACTTCTAATCGGTAGATGAATCTCATTGTTCAAAACCGGCTGCAACCTTCAATCCTGCGGTCGGTTTTTGATTAATCTTGCATAACCTCCTGTTTGGGCATATCAAAAA